>NZ_JBHVVI010000022.1:44127-92526 GCF_042883685.1 Kitasatospora sp. NPDC058190 | reverse complement strand
CCCTGGCGGGGGGGGTCTCCCCCCCCCCGCCGGGCGGGCGGGGTGCCCCCGGGGGGGGGGGGGGGCCCCCCGGCTTGCCGGGCCCCCCCCCCCACCGGGTTTTCCACCGGTTTGCTACCGGCGCAGCTCCTCCTGGAGAACCGCTTGGCCCGACCGGAGACTCTCCAGGAACGGCCGTGCTCGGCGACCGGGGCGCTCCGGCTCTCCAGAGCCTCGGTCGGCGCCCGCAGGACCCGGGTCTGCTCGGTCAGGGCGGACACCATGACGCCGACGGCATCGGCGATGCGGGTCATCGACTGGCGTTGCCCGGCCTGCTCCTCGCGGACCGCGTCCAGCACCTGGGCGCGACCGTACGGGGCGGGGCGGACCTCCGCGCGGTCCGGGTCGGCGACCGCCGCGGTCGTGCGGGGCGTTGCCGCAGCCGTCACCACGGCCTCACCGCGCAGGCGGTCGACACGAGCCCGCGGTGCTCAGCTGACCGGTCCCGTCATCGCGTGCGGCCCTACCGCCGGTTCGAGCAGCGACAACGTCCGCTGCTGCGCATCGAGGCCGACGCGGATGCCGACCGGCATCGGCAGATTCGGGCCGGCATGCCCGAAGTCGACGTTGCCCAGGACCGGGATGTCACGGTCGCCGAGGACGTCGAGGACGATCTCGGGCAGGGTGGGGGACGCGCCGGGCTCGAGTCCACTGATCTCGCGTGGAACGCCCACGACCATGCCGGAGATCCGATCGAGGATGCCGCAGTGTCGCATCACCTGCAGGTAGCTCCACACGTACGATGCCAGGCCGCCCATCTCCTCCCAGAACAGCACCGCACCGTCGAACCATTCGAGCGGCAGCGCGAAACGCGTCGCCTGCGCCAGCACGATGCGATTGATCACCCCGCCGATCAGCCGACCTTCGACACGACCGGGACGCCAGTACTCCCACGACGGACCCGCAGGCAGCGCACCGAGCGCCTCGGTACCGGTCAGCAACCTGGAGTAGAGCTTCTCGAGTTCCGCCTGGCGCGCCACGGGCGCGGACCGCCAGTGTCCGCCGAAGCCAGGGACGGCCATGTCGGCATGGAACCCGACCAGACCCGTGCGCGCGTAGAGCACCAGATGCAGCAGGGAGATGTCGCTGTAGCCGAGGATCGGCTTGGGATCGGCCCTGATCGCCTCGACGTCGATCAGGTCGAGGTAGCCGAGCGCCGTCTGGCCGCCGTCACTCGCGATGATCGCGCGCACCTCAGGATCACGCAGAAGACCATTGAGCTCCCCGGCGATCTCCGCCGGCGTGGCCGCGCTCCACCAATGGCGGCGTCCTACGTCGAGTAGCGGAGCCCGACGCACGCGGAATCCCATCCGCTCGAGCACCACCACCGTCTGCTCGACGTTGGGCTCGTAAGCGGCCGGCAGCGGACCGGACAGCGAGGCGATGACAACGAGATCTCCGGGCCTCAGGGCACGCGGTCGAAGCAGTTGAGGCAGTGCAGAACCAGTCATGGCGTCAGTGTCGCCGGTGCCATCGGCAGGGTCATGCGACTTTCGACGGTCGTCCGCCCCAGCGCGGGCAGAGGTGCAGTTCGCGGGTCTGGACCGTGTGGTTCGGGCGGTTGGAGTTGGCGAGCGTGAACTGCCGCAGCGGGCCGAAATCGTCGAAGGCAAACGTGCGGTCGGGGAAGTGTTCCAGGTGGAGAACAACGGCTTCTGGCACCCGGACTGGGCATCGAGACCGGAGAAGACCCCGGCCGGGCTGCGGATCGCGCGGACCGAGCTGGCGACCGTCCCGCAGCTCGTCCCGGTCTACGGCCACCGCTACCTGTCCGGCCTCCCCGGCTCGTGGAACCCGTCACATGCCGCGCTCCGGGCCGTACATCGGTGCGGGGCGGTCATCAGGTGACATCGGCAGTGGTTCGAGCAGCACCGGACCGGGGTAGAAGGCGGAGCTGTTCGGGCCGACCATGTCCTCACCGACCAGGTAGCGGTGGAGCCACTCGGAGAAGCCCATCCGGTACTCGAACCAGGACCCGTCGTGCTCCACCGCACAGATCCGGTGCCCGCTGCGGTCGGGCAGTGGGGCCAGGAAGATGTACTCGCCGCGATCGGTGCTGGTGATCGGGATCAGGCCGTCTTCCGTCCCGAACCGCACCTCTTCCAGGCCGAGAACCACGCGGATGTCCTCCTCCGGTTCCAGCCAGTCCTCCCGGTCCCAGTCGAGCGCGGCCCAGGCCTGGGACGTCTCGCGGATGTCCTTCCCGAGGTTCCACCGATCGGTGGCCGGATGCATGAGATACAGGTGCCCGTTGATCTGGATCGGGGCGTACGCGTCGACGACGGCCCTGTAGTCCTCGGGGAGCTCGGTGCCGATCCCGGCTTCCAGCCTTGCCCATGCATCGGGGCTGGCGAAGCGCCGCTCGCCAGGGCCCAGCATGGCGAAGACCTCGGAGAGATAGTCGCGCACCGGTACTCCGTATCGGGTTCGGGTGTCGGGATGCCGTGCGATCGCCCCACGGACGCTGCGACGGCCTGCCGTGAGGCTAACCGGCATCAGTGACATCGACTCAGGCAGGCTCGAACCGGATGGGCAACGCGGCCCACGACCGAGCCTGACCGGCTCGTCCCGGCTGGAGCGTCAGCCACATCCGACCGCCCGGTCAGCCATGAAAGGGATCCTCCAGGACCGGGATGCACGGGGACAGCAACGGCTCCGCGTGCTCGCTCACCTCACCCCGGACCATCTGGAGGACACGCACCTCGTTCCCGTGCGCGGAGTCCTCGTCATCGCGCACATGCAGCAGGCCGTACGAACCGGGCGCCCGCCCGCCGACCTCGCGGAAGAAATCGAGGATCTCCGGATCGCGGTGATTCGGCTGGCCCCCGAAGTGGACGAACACCGCGCCGTTCATCCACCGCAGATCCAGGAGATAGGGGTTCGCGATCTCGTCGATCCGGCGCTGGATGCCCTCCGCGATCACCCGCAGGCGCGCATCCTCACCGGCGACGTCGCCGTCATCGGCGCCGGCGGTCTCGAGAACGTTGATCCAGCCGTGGTACTCGAACATGGCCCGGCAGCCTACAAGCGGACCCACCGGCCGCGCATCCGCGTTCAGGACACTTCACGGCGCACGCCCGTAGCCCCCCGTCCCCTGAATGGATCCGGCCCGCCCCGATCACGCGGGTCGCGGAGTGCCGGCCAGCCCGCTGCGGTCGAGCAGATCGTGGAGGCGCTCGGCGGGCAGACGCGGATGGGCCGCTGCCCCCTCGGCGAGCTCCGGATCATCCAGGAGCGAGCCGATCAGCTCGAGGGGAAGCAGCGGATTGGCGGCCGCGGCCCGGCGCACCCGCGGATCCGGATCGGCCAGCAGGGCGACGGGCGGCTCGGTGAGGGTGGGGTCGGCAGCGGCCAGAGCACGCACCTCCGGATCGTTGTGCCCGAGGAGGTGCCCCAGCCCGGTGCGCGGAAGCCGCGGCAGCATCAGCAGGTACGGACGCTGGCGCGGCGTGGCGACGAAGGCGTCGAGCACGACCCCAGGCGGAGCCAGCGGATGGTTGTACGCCAGCAGGTGGCGCACCTCAGGATCGGGGTCCTCGGCCAGACGGTGCGCCAATTCCCCCGGCAGCCGGGCCCACGCCGCGGCGACCCGTCGGAGCAGAGGGTGCGGGGACACGGCGCACGCCTCGTACCAGTCCGGCTCCGGCTCGAGGAACATCTCGCCGACCGGCCCGATGCACTCGGCCGCGTGGCCCACGACCTGGTCGATGGCGGCACGTTGCGGCCAGGTCCGCGGCAGCGGCTGAAGTAGGGCCCGGGTCCGTACGGTGACGTTCGGGTCCTCGGCCAGCTCCGCCAGCAGCTCCGGATCCAGGTCGGCGCGGGCGGCCACCCGCTCGCGCACCTTCGGATCGGGGTCGCGTGCCAGGCGGGCGACGGCCTCGCCCGGCGTGTGGGGGTTGGAGGCGAGCGACCACAGGTCGCGCCCCTGCTCGAGGCACCGCTCGGCGACGGTGCGGGAGACGGCGTAGTTGATGAGCAGCAGATTGCGGTAGTGGCAGTCGCGTTCGGGCAGCTCCGCCTCCATCGCCGCCGGGTCCAGGATCCTGCTGTGCTCGCGCGCGGCCTCGGACACCACGGGGTCAGGGTCGGCCAGGAGTGCGTCGCGCTGCGCGGGGGTGAGCCACCGCCACAGGCCGGTCGCCTGGGCCCGCAGCTCCGGGTTCGGGTGGTGAACCATCCCCCGGCGGAAGGACTGCGGGATCTGCCGGGAGAACTCCAGCTCCTGCCGGATCTCGGCGGCGGTGAGCACCTGCCCGCCTTCGTCGTCCCGGGCGGTCAACAGGGCTTCCAGGACGGCGTCGGGCAGCACCTCGGTCCAGCCCAGATGCGGCCTCCGCCCCGCCGCCAGAGCCGCGCGCACGAGCGAATCGGGGTCGTCGACCAGTCGGCCGCGCTGCCCGGGATCGGCGTACCGGTTACGGGCGAACGCGCGGCGGACCGCCCGCTCGGGGTGCGTCACCACCGCCCCGACGACATCGGGGGGAAGGGCGCGTTCCCCGCAGAGGACCGGCCAGGCTGCGCGTCCTTCCGGGGCGAGCAGACGCAGCAGGACCTCGGACGGTGCGGCGGGGTTGGCCGCGATGCCGCGCAGCCAGGCTTCCGTGGGCGGGGAGGAGGACATCGGGCCATCGTGCCAGCGATCAAGACGTCAGGTCGACGGAAATTGCGCTGCCGGATTTTCCGCGGAAAATCCGGCAGCGACCGCAAACCCCGGCCAACGGAGAGGAAGAGCGCTTCGCAGAGGCCGGCCGGGCTGCCGCTTGTTGAAATCCAGTGGTCCGATAAGCCCCAGCCCCGCTTCGATGACCTCATGGGCCTTCACCACGGAACCGTCGTACCGGAGCGCCTCCACCGACCAGCCGTAGGACCGACCGACCCCGGAGACCGCCCCGATGACAGACGCGACGTCCAACGCCCGGCCGAAACGACACGTCTTCCTCGACCCCGACGGCTGCGGTGCGGGCTGGATGTTCGTCATCGTGGCGGCGCCCACCGGCGTCGTCTACCAGAACCAGTGCGGCGGCTACGCCTGCGAGCAATACGAGCAGGAGGGCTACCTGGTCCCGCTCTACGGGACGGACCTGGACGAGGACATGAAGGAGATCTTCGTCGGGGAACTGAAGGGGTGGGCTTCCGAGGCACCGAGTGGCCGCCCGATGTGCTCGCCCGGCTGCGCACCGCCGTCGACTCCCTGGGCATCTACGGCTCCGGCCGCGAGGACGATCCCTACCCGCCCTCCCTGATCCTCGACGAGTCCCGACTCGCGGAGGCGGCCGAAGCCTGGATCCCGGTCGTCACTCCCGACGGCCCCGGCGTACTGGTCCGGGAGAACTCCGATTAGCTAGGAGCGCTCTTACGGATCACCATAGGCAGGGCCTGCACGGTCGGCTCGGAGTGTCGCCTGCGACGATCCCTCGCGCCGTGCGTCGGCCCGGATCCGGACCACCTCCCTGCTGGGCAGGGGGGCAGCTCCTGAGATGGATGCTGGGAAACACGCATCGCCCCACGCAACGCGGCCATGACGCTCAACGAGGGTGACTCGTTCGACCTCCAGCTCTGCCCGACCAACCCACGCAGAAGCCGCCCGCCGCTCTCAGATAAGCGGTTCACGACCAGGGGAGTCTGACGCACCGATTTTCCGCGGAAAATTCGGTGTCCCCGGATGGGGACGTCACTGGTGTCCATGCCACCGGCCCGGCGGACCGCGAACGCGTTTCCGCGCACCCGGGCTCGCCACGGAGACGCGAACTCACACCGCATCACCGCACCCGCTTGCCTCCGCGTTTGTACGGAGGGGGCATGGCGGTTCCCGGTTCGATGGTCCGGTCGTGGCGATAGCGCCGAACCATGGCGGATCACTCGTACGACGACATCACGATCGAGCCACCCGACTTCGGCGCGACGGTCCGGAGACCCCTGAGGATGTTCTTCGGAGCCGACCCGGGGTGGTCCTTGGACGCGGCGACGGCGTTGTCCGCCGAGGCGGTCGTCGAGCGGTGGCGCGGGGGACTGGGATTCAGGCAGCACCAGGCGGGGCTCCGACCACTCGCCGACGTCGAGGAGTTCCAGCCGTCGGACGGCGGTAGCGGTATGCGGGTGAGCCTCAGCCTCGACCTGGCATACGTCGGATCCGACTTCGCCCTCCCCACAGACCCCGCGGATCTGAACCTGCATGACCCGGACTGCTCCGTCTCCCCCGGGACGGGGCATGTCCTGTTTCGGGACCATCGGAGCGGCCCGGAGACGGGGGACGTGCTGTACCGCTGACCCTTGAAGGCCGCATGCGCCGCCCGGTCCTGCCGGCGGGCTCCGGATTTTCCGCGGAAAATTTCGTGGTCCGGAGAGTCGCGGACGGCTCAGGGGCACGGGCCCCTCATGGCGGTTCGTCTCGCCGTCGGACACCCGCCCGCTGAGGCGGTTTCCGGTGAGTCCCGATTTTCCGCGGAAAATCGGACCCGGGGAACCGAGGCCCGCTGGGGCGACGGGCTGGGCTGCCTCGGCTCAGGCCGGCAGCC
Source organism: Kitasatospora sp. NPDC058190 (assembly GCF_042883685.1). Taxonomy (NCBI): domain Bacteria; kingdom Bacillati; phylum Actinomycetota; class Actinomycetes; order Kitasatosporales; family Streptomycetaceae; genus Kitasatospora; species Kitasatospora sp. NPDC058190. The sequence continues at coordinate 85,969 of NZ_JBHVVI010000022.1, read as the reverse complement.
GATTGCCCAGCCCCTGTTCGCTCCTCCCCATGGGCGACTCCCTAGGACAGCGATCAGGCCACGGGTTCCGTCTCCGATGGGCTCCGAATTTTCCGCGGAAAATTCTCCGAGCAGATCGCGGCCATCTGTGGTCACTCCCGGCGGAGCCGGTCCGGCACCGAGAGGTACGGCAGCTGCTCCGGCTTCCCCTCGAAGTCCACGGGCGTGTCGTCGAGGTAGCGGGCGCACTCCGCGTGCGCCTCGACGGTGAAGAAGCCGCTCGGGTCGTAGAAGTCGACGAAGACGGTGTCGGAGACGCCGTTGGGGCCGGTACTCGGGGGCTTCAGCTTCAGCTGGATGTGGTCGGGCGCCTCCTGGGATTCGACCGTCCATCCTTGCGCGGTCAAGGCCCCGTGAGCTCGCTCCATCGCCTCCGCGGCCTGCGGATGCGTGAGCCCGGTGACCGTGAAGCCCGCGCTGATCGCCGCCGTGCGGGGCTCGTACGGGGCGGTGTCCTCCAGGTTGTCGAGGAAGTGGGAGAGCCCCCGCCCGTGGCAGTCGTAGATGTCGGCCTCGACCCCGAGGCTGTTGCTCAGATCGAGCACCAGCCCGTTCGGCACCTCGAGCGCGTCGTAGACGGCCAGTGTCTGGCCGTTCAGACGCTCAGCGATGGCGGCCGGATCGGCCACCGGGAACGGAGCCCCCTCCCACACCCCGGTGACCTTCACCCCGCCGAGCACCACCGAACCCGCCACCGCGAGGACCGCGAGCGCGCGAGCCACCCTGCGTCCCCGACTACGTTGCCGAAAGCCATTCCCCATGGTTCGTATCGTGGACGGCGCGGTCCGGCCGCTTCATGAGTACCCGTACTCAACTCCGAGTCCCGTACCCACTCCCCCGGTGCCATGGCTTCGGACACGATGGTCGCTTCGTCCTCTCCGACGGCAGCCACAGGAACACACGCGGCCCTTGCTCGTCGGCGCTGCCCGGTCATACGGACGGGCCTGATGTCAGTGCCGTCGGGGATGCTCGGTGGCCGCTGTCATCACACCAGGGGGCCTTCAGATGCCGATCCGTATCGCCAGCCGTCGTCGCGCGATGGCGTCACTGACCGCCGCGTTCCCCGGCGCCGAGATCATCGACGTGACCTCCAAGGGACCGGAACCATGGGTACGGTTCAGCCCGTTCTACCCGCACGGCGGTATCCCGGTCCCCTACAGCGACGGAGTGACCAGCCAGTCCGTGGAAGGGATCTGGCAAGCTCTCAAGGTCTTCCAGGACTCCGACGTCGACCCCGCGAGGCTCGGAGTCACCACGATGAAGGGGCTGAAGCGGACGGTCCGTCGGTACGGCCCCGTCCAAGGCCACCGAACCGGTCTGGACGGCGACCGGCTGCTGCCCTATGAAACGGCTCGGCGCCGGATCTACCTGCCGGCCTACCGCTGGATCCTCGAGCACCGAGTCGCCGACCTGGTCGAGCAGCTCAGGCAAAAGGACGACGTCGTACTCCTGGACTACACCACCAACGGGGACGTCACCGACCCCACCAGCCCGCTGTCCCACGCAGCGCTCATCCAGCTGCACCTCGAAGGGCGCTGGCCCGGTGAGGACGACAGTGGGGCTTCCACCGGCATCAGCGGCCGAATGCCATGAGTGCTCCGGCGCCGGGCACGTAGGTTGTGTGGTGGCGTCGGACGGCCACAGCCATGTCATGGCAGGCGGAGCGACGCGCTCAAGAGCTGGCCTCCGTGCCCTGCCAGAGCCGACTGAGACCCGACGATTTTCCGCGGAAAATTCTGTGGCTCCAGCAGCTGTAGCGGTGTCGGCTCTCCGAGGCACCGCTTCGTCCTCGGTTCCGGTGCTCGACGGCAGCTCTTCGACGGATCCGGATTTTCCGCGGAAAATCGCCGACTCTGATCCATGGAGCGGATCCGCTGCCCGGGCGCCTGGAGGTGGCGGTCACGGTCGGCGGACCTGTGCCGGCAGGGTGAGGGAGGGGAGGTGCTCCGGCTCCCCCTCGGAATCCACGGGGGTGCCGCTGGGGTAGCGGACGCACTCCGCGAGCGCGCTGACTTCGAGGAAGCCGCTCCCGTCGTAGTACGTGACGAGGACGGTGCCGGAGACGGATCCGGGGCCGACGTTCGGCGGTTTGAGCTTCAGCCGGAGGCCGTCGAACTCCTCATAGGAGACGACCTCCCAGCCCCGCCCGGTCAAAGTCCGGCGCGCTCGCAGTGCCGCGTCCACCGCCTGCGGGTGGGTGAGCCCGGTGACGGTGAAGCCCGCGTTGATTGCGGCGGTTCGGGGCTCGGGCGGAGGGCTGTCAGACAGGTTGTCGAGGAAGCCTCCGAGCCCGCGCCTGTGGCAGCGGTACACGTCGGCCCTGACACCGAGGCTGCGCTGCGGGTTCAGCACCGGTGCCTCCGGCAGGCTGAGGGCGTCGTAGGCGGCCAGTACCCGGTCGTTGAGGTGTTCGGCGGTAGCGGCCGGATCGGCCACCGGGTACGGCTTCCCCTCGAAGGCCCCGCCGAGCGCCACCGCGCCGAGCACCACCGTGGCCGACAGGGCCAGGCCGGTGAGCAGGATGGCCGCCTTGCGGCGGCGACTGGGGTGCTGAGAACCGTCTTCCATGGCCCTGATCGTGCCCGGGGCCGGACGGCTGGCGCATGAGTATCCGTCCGGCCGTCACGTGGGTACGCGTACTCAACTCGTCGTTCCGCGCCGGTCAGCGCGGTTGTCAGGTGAGCATCTGGCGCGCCGTTTCGCGGAGCTGGTCGTCGAGGTGCTGTCGCCGGCCGGATACCCAGGCGGTGTATTCGCTCATCAAGCGGCGTTCGCTGGTGGCCCAATGCAGGAGCTGCGGTCGCAGGTGCTGGGGGTAGCGCGGTTCGATCCGGCGGAGTGCCTGGAGGGCGTGCACGCCCACGGGGCCCATGGGGTCGAGGAGTACGGTCAGGACCGGGGCAGCGACGGACGGGTCGCCGGTGATGTTCACGTGGGCCTGGGCGGCGTGCAGTCGGTACCGGGTGTTGCCGTTGTCGAGGTGGCGCTCGATCAGCGGCAGCAGTGGTGTGGCCGCCTCGCCCAGCCGGGCGGCCTCCTCCAGATGCCGTCCGGTGTCGGAGAGCTGCTGTTCCAGCAGGCGCAGGGCGGGGTGCGGGTCGGCGCCGAGGCGGGCGGCGGTCACGGCTGCGGCGATGGCGAGGGTGCCGTCGTCGGCGGTGCGCGCGAGAGTCTCCAGGGCGTCGAGGAGCCCGGTGTCGTGGATGGCCCAGTCCCCGAAGCGGTGCAGGAGCGTCGGCGTGGGGTGGCGGTGCAGCAGGTGGATGAGGTCGGGCAGGTGGGTGCGGGCGGCCTCGGGGGAGAGGGCCGGGTAGAGCTGGTCGAGGCCGTGGCCGTCGGGGTGGCGCAGGGCGAGGCGTTGGTGGTCGGTGTGCTGGGTGCGGGCGGCGAGGGCGGCCAGTGCCCTCGGGCAGGGGTCGGGGATGTCGGTGAGCAGGCGCTGGTCGCCGAGGTGACCGAGGAGCTCCTGGGCCTGCCGCTCGGTGCGTGCGTGGGGGAGGAGGTGGTCGCCGAGGGCCGGGTCGGGGTGGGAGGCGCCCGGCAGCCACCTGGCGATGGCGCCGAGGAGGGTGAACAGGTCCCAGGGGGCGTGGTCGTGCGCCAGGGCGGCGGTGAGCAGGCCGATGGTCTCGTTCTCGCGGTCGCGCCAGACCTCGGAGAGCCGCTGGGCCCGGCGCGAACCGCGGATCTGGTGGTCGCCCCGAGCGATCCAGCCGCGGGCCACGGCCGTGAGGGCGTCGGCGTCCTCGGCCAGCTCCCACAGGCGGCTGTCCACGGTCCCGATCCCCGGGGCGAACTCGCCGCTGTTGACGGAGAACTCGGGGTCGCCGCCGGCCTCGGCCAGCACGGCGACCACCTCGGCCGGGTACGGTGCCCGCGCCCGCTCCACCAGGTCGACGGCGGCGGCCGCACGGACGGCCGGCACCGGATCCGCGAGCGCCGAACGCAGCCGGCGCTCGACGGCCCGCGGGTCGGCGTCGAGCCGGGTCAGGACGGTCAGCGCCTCCGCCCGCACGGCGGCGCAAGGATCGGACTCGAAACAGGCGGTCAGCTCGCGCAGCGCCGCCGGCAGGGTCTCGCCGGTCGCCCGGCGGGCGACGCGCACCATGTTCCGGCGCACCTGCGGATCGTCGTCGTGCAGCAGATGCAGCAGCCCGGTCACCTCTGCGGCTACCCGAGCGCATCCCCGCACCTCGTCCTCGAACTCCGGCTCCGGCTCCGCCTCGGGACCTCCGGTCCCGGCCAGCGCCGCGAGCACGCCCGCCCGCTCGTGGACGCCGTGCACCGCGGCGTGCGCGAGGAAGGGGACGGCCGCCACGGCAGCCGAGGACACCGAGCCCTGGTGCAGCACCCGGCCGAAGAACTCGTCCATGGCCTTGTGCGCCTGTTCGGGGCCGCCCGAGCACAGATCTCGTATCCAGCCCGGGACATCGTCGGCGCTCCCGTAGGCGTGCCCCAGCGACGACCAGTCGACCGTGTCCAACTCTTCAGGTGATCTCACTCGCGCACTCTAGACACCGCTACGGACAACGGCCTGGGGCGCGGGCGACCTCTGCCTCGCACCTCACCGATTTTCCGCGGAAAATTCCTACGCCGGCGACTGGGACCGGACTGGATGGGAGAGGGGCCACGGGGGTGCCGTCTGACGGCCCCTGAACTCGCGACAAGACCGCCCGCCGGGGAAGGCAGCGGCATGGGTCTGACGTGCCTTGACCGTCAGCGCTTGAACCGGCAATCCGCCTGATGGAGCTTGTCGAGCCGGGGCCCGGCCGAGACGAGTACCGGTCATGGTGCCGATGTCAGGAAGGGGAGTCCGACATGGCGGACATCGAAGTGCCAGGACCTGAGCCGGACTGGGAGACGGCCCCGTCGTACCAGGGCGGTAAGCGCAACCCTGCGCTCCAGCAGAGCGTATGGGAGTTCGCCGCCAGCTCCCTCCACATCGTCGCGGGGCTTCAACCACCGCTGGACGTGCTCGCCGCGCGACTGCGCCTGAGCGTTGAACGGACCTGGGAGGACCTCGGCTACGTGAACGTGGCCATGTTCCGCATCAAGGGGACGGACTTCGCCCTGAGCGGGTACGAAGGCGGGCACTCCCCGTACACGGCCGTCTGGGTGAACCGCTCGTCGGACAACGTGGAAGCGGCGCTCGACACTGTGCTCGGCGCCCTCGGCATCGGCCAGGAGGCGCTGGCGTTCCGTGGCACCACGGAGACCGGCTTCGAGTACGGCAACGGCTGGACCGGGGGATAGGACGGACCGGATCCGCTTGTCGGCGCTTCGTCGATAGGACGGACACATCCTGCGTGGCTTCGAAGACTTCGTCTGCTTTCGGCGGGAGCGCACCCTCCGACTCAGGTCAGAATCACGCAGGGCGAGAGCCAGGCCCGCGAGAGAGTCACTCTCCGTGCCCGTGGGAGTCGAGTCCTACCGGTGGATCGTGATGTGGCCGCCGCACATCACGTCTGCTTCGAGCTTTGAACACAAAAGACATTAGTAGACGCGAAATAAACCAGGTCGCGTTGATGGTCAGCTCACGCGAGCGGCGATGCGACGTCAGAACCTACGGTGCCGCGGCTTCCGAGCCGGCTCAGACGATGGCGACGGAACAGGGTCTACGAGGCGCGAGCCCTCCCTCGTAGGTGCGGGGGAAGACTTCACCGGCCCGGCGGTGTGGAAGAAGCCGCCCAGCTGACCCCCGCTGGCGCGGGGAGTACTGGTTCAGAGCTCGGGACCTCCGGCTCATCCCGGCGTCCACCGGGAGCAGGAACGGGCAGCGTATCGCTTCATGGCCGGTGGACGAGGTGCAGTCCCCTGGTGGGGCTGTAGCGCAGTCGCCCGACGGGTCCGCTGAGACAGGCGCCTTCGGGGGACAGGACGATGACGTGCCGTCGGTTGATGCGGACGGTGCCGGGGGTCGCCCATTCCTCGACCGGCGGGAGGTGCCTGAACCAGCTGCGCGGGATCGGGACGGTGTTCAGCAGCCGGTTTCGCTGCTGGGCGCGGCGGGCGTCTCGGACGGAGTCGTCCCGGACTCTGTAGTACCTGGAATCGGCCTCGTGAAGGCCGCCCTGGTCGTAGCTGTAGTAGACGCGGGGGCGGCCGGCGCCGGCGGTCTGCTGCCGGAACAGGACGATGACGTCGGTGGTCGGCTCGGCGAGGCGTGACCGGGCGGCCAGGCCGGGGCTACCGTCGTCGCCCTGTCCCTCGGCGGATCCGCTCTTGAGGCGGTCGATGTCGGTGGGGGAGCCGTCGAGGAGGTAGGGCTGGAGGGCGCGGGGGTAGGCGGTGTTCTCGTGGTTGTCGTGTTCGGCGAGCCAGGCGTCCCAGGTCTCGGCGAGCAGGGAGCCCAGCGGGGTCCTCGGGAATGCGCCCGGGCTGTAGACGGATTCGATGAGGCGTTCGTTGTCGCGTGGCGTGGACAGGCATGCGATCCGGGTGTCCGGGCCGGTGCGGCGGGCCTCCTGGCAGTCCGGACAGGCCTGCTCGCGCGTGAGGCCGTCGAGCAGGCCGTGGGTGGCGGCCAGGGCGTAGGGGGCGTAGACGTAACCGTCCGGGTTACCGGGGCTGTTACCGGTCGGGGGATGGACGAGCGGAAGGCATCCGCGGTCGGGCTGCCACAGGACGGTCATGCGCGGGATGCGCAGGTCGGTCGGCCTGCGGGCGTCGTTCGGGGCGTGCCGGTGGAGGCGCCCGCGTCGTTGGATGAGCAGATCGATGGGGGCCAGGTCGGTGTAGAGCCGGTCACTGTCCAGGTCCAGCGACTGCTCGATCACCTGGGTGGCGATGACGAGGAGTCGGTGCGGCCGGTTCGGGTTGGGGGCCTTTCGGTCCTCCGCCGGGCCGAGGAGTCGGCGGATCCTGCTTTCCAGCGGGAGCCGGTCGCGGGAGAGCATCTGGCCGTGGAGGAGGACGATCTCCTCCTGGTTCCAGCCGTGCCCGCCCGCCTGGGTGCGGGCGTGCGTGTAGAGGTCGTGAGCGGTGTCGACGCGGTTGCGGATGACCGTGGTGATGCCCCCGAGGGCCGCCTCGTGGAGGAGGTGGCCGGCGAGGGCGACCGGGCCGGGGTCGGGGAGGAGGTCGAGCCGGGTGTGGAGCTGGGGCGGGGCTTCGTCGGGGGACGTGTGGGCGATGTGGCCGCGCCGGTCGACGAGGGTGACGGGGCCCTTGGTGTCGGCGGGCTGCGGCGTGGTGCGATGGCCTTGGCACCAGGCGTTGACGAGTGCCTCGCGGGTGGCGCTGGGGAGGGTGGCGGACAGGACGACCACCGAGGCCCCCGCGTCGGCGAGCCAGGCGACGGCGGCTTCGAGCAGCCGTTCCTGGAAGAGTTCGTAGGCGTGCGCCTCGTCGATGACGACGGTCTTGTTGGCCAGGCCGAACAGGCGCAGGAACCAGTGCTCGGAGCGCTGTGCGGCGAGGGCGATCTGGTCGACGGTGCCGATTCCGAAGGCGGACAGCAGGCCGACGCAGCGCCTGAGGTACCACGGGTCGAGGACCGCGCGGGTGGAGTGGGTCTTGTCGTCGTGTTCGCAGAGGGTGGGCTCGATGAACGGGATGAGCTCGGTGAAGTCGGTCGGCTGAGCTGTCGTGTCGCCTGCGTTGAGAAGGCGTCCGACGTTCTCGGTGGCTTCGGCCGTGCCGTGGACGACGGCCAGATTGGCATCGCCAGGGGCTCCGAAGGCCCTGGTCAGAAAGGCGATGTGCTCGACGGCGGCCTGGTCCGTGGCTGCTCGCGTCGGCATCGCCGTGTAGAAGCCGTGGTAGCCGTTGGTGCGGGCGAGGTGGTGGGTGTACCAGAGGGCGAGGGCTGTCTTTCCCGATCCCGTACCGGCCTCGACGATGGCCAGGACTGGGCCCTGGGCCGGGGCGGCCGCCATGGCCGCGGTCTGGAACGGGCGGGGCGCCGGGGCATGGGGGAAGAGCTCTGCCCAGGTGGCGGGCTCGGGGGCCCAGGCGTCGAGCCGTAGCGCGCTCAGCGCGGTGGAGGCTTGCGACTTCGACTGCTCCCACCACTGCTCGGCGGGCTCGTTGTGCGGACGGTAGGTGAAGCGCTCCTCGTCGGAGGCGATCCAGTCCGCGGTGACGACCAGGCCCGCGAAGAGGGGGAGCGTCGCCGGGCGTTCGAGGGTGGTCCGGTCCGCCAGCCGCTTGAGGTCGACACCCAAGAGGTTGGCGAGGGTGTCGATGAAGTATTGGTGGAGGCTGTCCCACTCGCCGTCGCGGACCGCGCGCTTGGCCCGCTTCACGGTATCGAGGCTGGGGATGTGGCCGTGGTGGCCGCCGAGCAGCAGGGCCATCCTGTGCAGGCCCTCGTGCCGCTCACCGGTGCCGCCGCAGTCCCCGCATGCGCAGCCGAGGAGACGGGGGAGCTGGAAGGCGGTGATGTGCTCGTGCCGGATCCAGGAGGCCGCGCGGTGGTCCCTGGGGAGGGGAAGGCCCACCTGGTGAGCCAGTCGAAGCCACTTCGCGCCCGCCTCGCGCAGGTGCCGATGCGTCGTGTCCGCGAACTGGAGTTGGAAGCAGGCGGAGGCCTTCCCCACGTCGTGCAGGGCCGCGTAGAACATGGCGTTGCGGCGGGCGGCGTCGAGGTCTCCCGACCCCAGGGCCTCGACCAGGCGGTCGCGGACGGGCCGGGCGAGGTAGCGGTCCCAAAGCTCTCCCGCGCAGGCCGCGGCATCGAGCAGGTGGGCGAGGAGCGGGTTCCACGGTGCTCCGCCGCTGTCGCCGCTGATCTTGAATCGGTCGGTCTTACCCCAGACTGCGACCCTCGAAACAGTGATTTTCTGAGAATCCATCACCCGATCGCCTCCGGAGTCAGTAGAGTCCGCCTATGTGACTGGGCATCAGATCACAAGGAGGTACTGAGTTTTGATCGAATCGAGCGATCTACCCCGGCGATGGGATCCGCGGACGGAAGCCTGCCAGTCGGTACTGACAACGGCCGGGGAGAGGCGGCGGGCCGAGGTCCGACACGTGGGGCTGGTCGAACTCCTCCGTGGCGCGGACGGCTTCAGTGCTCTGGTCGGCTCGACTCCCGGCGAGGAGGTCGCCGTGCTCGAGTACCTGATGGCGATCCTCTACGCGGCCGGCCACGCGCCCGGCGACGCCGACGAGTGGCAGCGCTGGGTGGAGGACCGGCAGTCGCTCGCACCCGCAGCGGACTGGTTGGCCGGCCAGCCCGACGATCACTGGGACCTGTTCCACCCGGAGCGCCCGCTCGGACAGAACGCACTGCTCGCGCCGTTCATGGCCGAGCACGGTGTGGGCACCGCGCAGCTCGTCATCGAACGCGCGGGCGACTACAACCAGTTCTTCGACAAGGTGCACCTGCACGACCCCGAACCGATGCTCCCCGACGCCGCATTCCGGGCCATGCTGACCCAGCACGCGTACGGTCTGGGCGGCCGGGCGATGGCCAAATCGGACTGGCTCGGCCCGCAGCTGACCTATCAGGCCGTCGGACGGCTCGGCACCCGGATCCGCGTGGTGGCCACCGGCCCGACGCTCGGTGACACACTCCGGCTGAACCTGACTCCCTGCGAAAGGCGGCGCACCGGGAAACGCACCGGGACCTTCAACTACTCGTGGACCGACGGTCGCCCCGGGCGGCGCACCTTCCGGGCCCGGAAGGTGGCCCGACAGCCGGACGGCCCCGCCGACCTCCATTCCTTCCTCGGCCGTTCGATCCTCCTGCGTCCCGTCCTGGTCGACGGCAAGGTCATGGTCGACCGGGTCCTGCAGGCCGCCGGCGAACTGCTCGACCCCCTGCCGCCGATGTACCTCCAGGACGCGGTCCTGGAGAAGGCGCGGAAGGACGGCAAGATCCTGCCCCTGCGCCCCAGCGAGGACCGCATGCTGTGGCGGGAGGCCCACGCGGTGTACGCGGCCACGGCCACGGCCTCCCAGGATCTGACGAAGGGCGCGGACCTGTACGACCGGCTCGCCCGCCTGATCGACCGTCGCGTGGACCTCGTCGCGGTCGGCCTGGTCTCCCGGCAGGCGACCGCCACGGCCTGGGTGTCGGGCACGTTCCCCTACGTGCCGGGCGAGGAGGACAAGCTGAAGGAGGCGGCGGACGAGGGCTTGGCGATCTGCGAGTACGCCGCCAAGGCCCTGTTCGCCGCCGCGTCGGCGGCCCGCGACGCGACCTACCCGAACCCGAAGCCGGCCGACAAGGCCAGGCTGCTCAAGCGCTTCCACGCCGAACCCGAGCTGTGGGCGGGGGCGGCCGACCACTTCTTCGCGCTGATGTCCGAGGTGAGCTGTGGCATCAGCCCCGGGAACGGCCCCCTCGCGGAATTCGGGACGGAGATTCGGAACCTGACCTGGAAGGTCCTGGCGGACCGCCTGAGCTCGCTGCCTTCCAACGGGCGCGGCATGAACGCCCGGGCCCAGGCGGAGCAGCGACTGAAGAAGCGGCTGACCGGTTCGACCTGCCCCGCGTACCTCAAGGAGCCGCCGCGTGCCTGACCCACAGCAGCTACCGTTCGACCTCTTCGAGCTCCTGGACACCGGGCCCGACGCCTCCGGCGAGGCGCCCGACGGAGAACCCGCGACGGAACGGACCCCGCAGCAGCGCCTCACCAGCTGGCTGTGCGGCCTGGTGTGGTCCCACGACTACGGCCGCCTCGCCGACCTGCGCCGACCCGAAGCCCTGTCGGAGCCGAGACTGCGGGCGGCCTCCTTCAGCCCAGAGGAGACCCACCGGCCGGCCTTCGAGCGCGTCGCCTTCCTCTTCGCCCGCTACCACGCCGGCAAGAGCGTGCCCCAGGCCGGCTACGGCTCGATGGGTGACGCCCTGCGCCGCATCGGCTCCCCCGCGGGCCGGGGCCAGAACGACCCCGGGGCCAAGCGCCTCCTCGACCGGCTGGTGGCCTCCCGCGAGGTGCCCGTACGCCACCTACAGCACGCCGTCGAGCGCGCTCGGGCCTGCGAGGTCGCACCGCCCTCCTGGGCCCGACTCGTCGAGGACCTGTCCGCGTGGAAGACGCCGGGCAGGAAGACCCCGTACAGCTGGGCGCGCGCCTTCTACACCCCCGAATTCCCTGCGAAGAAGAACGGCTGACGACATGACGATCATCCGGACCAACGCCGTGTCCGAGCGGCTCGACGGCCACCAGTTCCTGTCCCTGCACGCCCTCGAGAGCCTCGTCGCCGTCCTGCCGGTCCGCGACGAGAACGGTATGGCGAAGATCATCCCGTTCGGCGGGGAGACCCGGAACCTGATCACCTCCCAGGCCCGCCGCCGGGCCGAACGCACCCTCAGCCGGGAGAAGGCCAACGCCGGGGAGGGCGCCCTGGCCGGCTACACCATGGGCATCCGCACCCGTGAGTGGGCGCTGCTCACCGCGGAGGCACTGCGGGGCCTGGGTTGGGAGGAGCAGGACGCCCTGCCCGTCGCCAAGGCCGTACTGGAGGGTGTGGGCCTCAAGTTCGGCGACAAGGAGCGCACCCGCAACCTCACCAAGGTCCTGCTCTTCGCCCCGGAGGACGCCGGGGCCAAGCTGGCGGAGCACCTCGACGCGCACCGGGACGAGGTCGTCGCCTGGGTCGGCGAGTTCGAGGAGGCCCGCAAGGCCGCTGAGGCCGCCAAGGCCAAGGGCCGGAAGCGCACGGCGAAGACCGACGACGACGTCCTGCCCGTCGAGGTCGAGGAGGCCGCCGACGCCGCCGAGACCGGCATCCCGACACTGCCCAAGACCGTCCGCGCGGCCGTGCTGGCCGCCCTCGCCCCCCGCGACGCCATCGACATCGCCCTCTACGGCCGCTTCCTCGCCGAGATCGCCGATTCCCCGAACGTGGACGGCGCCGTCATGACCGGCCCCGCCTTCACCGTCCACGCCGCCGCCCAGATCGACGACTTCTACAGCGCCGCCGACGACTCCAAGATCCGCCGAAAGGCCAACGCCCTCGACTACCTCGACGCCGCGGACGACGCCGGCGCCGGCATGACCGGCTACCAGTCCCTCATCTCCGGCACCTTCTACCGGCACGCCGCCCTCGACCGAGTCCAGCTGCGCGTCAACCTCATGGCCGGCGGCATGAGCGCCGAGGACGCGGACGAAGCCGCCGTCGCCGCCGAGCGCCAGTTCGTGGAGGCGTTCATCGACGCGATGCCGGCCGCCAAGAAGAACACCACCGCCTCCACCGGCTCCCTGCCCAAGCTGGTCCTCGCCTTCGACGGCAAGCGCCCCTTCAACTACTCCGCCGTCTTCGAGGAGCCCATCGACGAGCAGGCCGGCGGCGGCGCCAGCCTCGCCGCCGAGAGGCTCCTGAAGCACCACCGCCTGGTCACCCGCAAGCGCTCCGACATCGCCGCCGGCCGCGTCCTCACCTACGACCTCGGCGTCCAGGACCTGCTGGACCGGCTCGCCGCCGAGGGCACCCTGGTGTCCGCCGAGGCCGACACCGCCGGGGAGCTGACCGCCCCGTGACCCAGGCGTACGTGCTCCTGGCCCGGCTCGCCGGGCCGCTGCAGGCCTGGGGCCTCGTCTCGCGCTTCGACCGGCGCGACACCCACCTCAGGCCCACCAAGTCCGGGTTCATCGGCCTGCTAGCGGCGGCCGCCGGCTACTCCCGCGACGAGCCGGTGGACCCGCAGGACCCGAAGAGGCCGCTGAAGCCGCTCGACGAGCTCCGCTTCGCCGTCCGCGCCGACCGGCCGGGAACCCCCGTCCGCGATTACCACACCGTCGGCGGCGGCCGGTACCCGCTGCGCCCGCGCGACCTGATCACCGACCACCGGCGCGCCCAGCAGGCCGCCACGGCCCTCGAGGCGGCCACCGGAGCGACGTTCGGCACCATGCCGGCCCGCGCCGTCACCGGCTGGTACGGAGCCCCCAAGGGGATCGCCCCAGACCCGGAGGGCGGTGCCCTCCTCGCCCGCAAGGTCGGTCGCGATCCGATGATCACCAGCCGCAGCTATCTGGCGGACGCCAAGTTCGTCGCGGCCGTCGAACACCCGGACAGGGAATTGCTGGAGGAACTGGCCGCCGCCCTCGAACAGCCCCGGCGCCTGCTCTGGCTCGGCCGCAAGAACTGCCCGCCCGCCGGCGAGATCTCCGGCGGTGTCCACCCCGGCCGCATCGAGGACGTCCTCGCGGCCACCAAGCTGCTCTCGCCGGACTGTGAGCCCCGCCCGTGGACGTGGATCGAGGTACCCGCCGGCACCGGCGGCGCCTCCGCGGTCGCCGACCACCCGATCACCTTCCACACCGTGCACCGGTCCTACGCGCCCCGCTGGGAGAAGCGCGTACGGATCGAACCCGGCGAGTCCATCGGATGGGACCACCTGCTGTGACCACTGCCTCCACCGACACCGCCCGCTTCGTCGCCTGCCACAGTGTCCTGCACCTGGACGCCACCCACGCCCTGGCGCAGAAGGCCGTCCTCGACCCGCACGTCATGCACCGGCTGGTCATGTCCGGGTTCTACGGCTGGACCGAGCCCGGGGAGGCGGACCCGCGCGCCCAGATGGGCATCCTCAATACCTGGACGCTGGACCTGAAGAACAACAGCCTGGTGCTGATCGTCCAGTCCCGCGTCCAGCCCGATTGGTCGTCCATCCCCCGTGCGGCGCTCGCCGACAAGATCGCGCTTCTCCAGGTCGACACCACGGTGCGCACCGGCGCCAGGTACGGCTTCCGGATCGTCGTGAACCCGACCCGGGACCGCCAGACCGTGTCCGCGGACGGCACCCTGGTCCGCAAGCGGCTCTCCGACACCACCCCCCGCTACGTCAAGGAGTGGTTCGCCGCCCGGCTCCAGCCCGACGGCGCCGACCGCGTCGGCCCGGGCGGCGTGCGCCGCATCGGTGCCGACGCCGACCTGGACACCCTGGCGATCCGGATGCTGCCCAAGCTCGGCCTGGCCGCCAAGCACCAGGGCACCAAGATCGGCCGCGCCGAGATCAAGGGCGCCCTCACCGTCACCGACCCGCACGCCTTCGTCGACGCCCTCGCCACCGGCGTCGGCCGGGCCCGCGCCTACAGCGCGGGGCTGCTCCTCGTCCGGCCTCCTGCGGGCGGCTAGCGGCGGTAGCGCGACAACGCCCGGGGCCCACGGCGCGCGTCTGCGGGCCCCGGGCTGCGGGAGGTGGTCCGGCGGTGTTGGGGGAGAGGGTCCAGAGTTCGTTGCGGCTGCCGGCGCAGTCCCAGATGGCGGGGACTCTGCCGTTGGCGGTGTTCCAGGCGTGGATGTCCATGCAGCGGCTGGAGTTCATCGCGACGTCAAGCCTGCCAACGTCATGCTGTCCACGGACGCGCTGTGCGTGGTGCCGGACGGTGCTGCCGAAGGGCGCGACAGCTCGGCCGACGTTCTGCGGCCCGGTGTGCCGCAAGCGGGCCTGGCGCTACCGGAAGCGGCGGGACCTGTTGATCGCGCGCGGAACTGCGGTCATCTTCGGCGAGACGATGTTCGGCGCGGGGCGGTGCGAGCAGTGCGGCGGGATCATGAGCATCCGCAAGCGGTCCGACTCGCACTTCTGTTCGTCCGCGTGTCGGACCCGGGCCTGGCGTGAGCGCCTGAAGGCGGCCCCGTCCCCGTAGCCGTCACGGAGCCACGTTCCGTCTTGACACGCGTCACTCCGTGACGGCTATCCGGGACGCTCAGGGCCGGATCCGGCAGGGTGGGACCGGAGGAACGCCCGAGAAGCGCATTGCACCGTCCCTGCCGGGGCTGCTCGCCGCTCTGGTGCAGGAGCTCGTCGTTGCGGCGAAGCAATGACAAGGGAAGCATGGGCTATAGGCCAGGGCCGCACCCCCTATCGGGATCGGCGCCAAAGTGGTCACTCATTCAATAGATTAGCCCTAGACGGCCAAAGCGAATCCGCGCCCCAGTGCAAGCGATACTCGCTCACGGAGTCATCATGACTACCACGGCCCGGGGGCGAATCCCCCGGCTTATCTGCGCCTGCTGCCTCAGCAGTGCACTCCTGATTTCCACAAGTGCTGCCACAGCCGTAGCAGCACCCCAGTCTCCTATGCCGGGTCAACAAATACCCGGGGACGACTCGGGCGGTAGCGATCAGGGGTCGGACTCCGGCGGTTCCGGCAGCAGTTCGGGCACCGGCGACCATCCGAGCAAACGGTCCGACAATGGTGGCTCGGACACCGGCAACCAAAGCGACAACGAGTCGGACACCGGTAGACAGCCCAGCAACACGGACGACCATCCGAGCGCACCCTCCGACAACGGTGGAGGGAACGCAGACAACGGCGCCTCCGACAACTACAACGTGGGTGGAAACGACCAGGCTGCGCCGTACCGGAACCAGCCGGGTCTCTATAACCGGTTGAATCCGGTGCAGAAACAGGCACTCGACTGCGCGTCTGGTCCCGCGGGTGATCTGCCCAGGGTACTCAAGCTGACAGGGAAGACGGGACAACTGAGCATCACGCTTACGCAGGCGTTCGTCAATGGCTACGCCGTCGGCGAGGACTTGAATACGGGCGATACGTACAACCTGATTTGGGATATCGGCGCGTCGATTCCTGTAGCAGGCGATATTGTCTCCTGCGTCCATCTAGGCGAGAAGATCGGCGAACAATATGCCAAGCAGGTAGAAAAGCAGACAGAGGCAGAAACGAACCGTAAGCTGCCGGGCATTAAGAACCAGCTCAACAAGGCCGGACCGGTGAAGATTCCGGCCCCCACGGGCTTGCCAAACCCTCAAGGGGTGGCCAAGAACGCTGGTTAGGGGTCTGTAAAAAGGCTGGGGGAGGGGGTGGTCGAGGAGGACGGCGGGGGCCATGGCCAGGCGGTCGGGGGTGACGGTGTTCGGTTCGAAGATGAGTTCCGGCACCCGTGCGGCGACGGCCTTGACGATGCGTCCGGGCATGGTGTTGGAGTCCAGGCGCCGGCCGTTGCGGCTGGTGAGCAGGGGGGGCGGCGGCCGGTGTCGGGGGCGCGGCCGTCGACACGGTGGGGGAGGTAGTCGGCGATGGCCTGCCAGACCTCGCGGGAGGGCTGGTGGGTGATGGTGCCGTCGCCCTTGGGGGCCGGGCAGGTGAGGGTGCGGATCCGGCGGTGCGGGTCCTCCTCGTGCAGGTCCTCCAGGTCGATGCCGACGGCCTGGCGGGGGCGCAGGCCGTCCAGGAGGAGGTGGACGAGCAGGCGGTCGCGGTGCGGGGCGGTGTCGTAGGGGCCGCGCCGGTGGCGTCCGGGCAGGATGTCGTCGGCCGCGTACTGCAGGGCGGCGGCCTGTTCGAGGGTGAGCGGCGCGGCGCGGGGCAGCGCGGTGGGGGCCGGGCGCAGCGCTGAGGCGTTGAACGGCGGTTCGGGGATGTGGCCGGCGCCGGCGGCGTAGGCGTAGAAGGCGGCGAGGGCGGCCAGGCGCCGGGCCGGGTTGTGCAGGGAGACACGTCGCGCGAGCGGGCGGCGGGAGGGCCGGTCCGGGTTCGGGGGGCGCAGGGCGGGGGCGTAGGCCCAGGTGGAGGCGGTGGACTCGTTGGCGTTCCAGGCGCCGATGCCGGTGGTCTCCTCGGTGAAGTACAGCCGGTCCCGTACGTCGGCCTCGTACCGGGTGGGGGTGGTGCCCTGCAGGGCGCGGCCGTGCTTGCCGAAGCCGGCGGCGAGCCACTGGGCGAGGACGTCGTACGGGTCGGGGCGGGTCACCGGGAAACTCTATGCGCGGACAGGGGGCGGTGGACGAGACCCCGCTTCGACCGCTGCCGTCGGCACGCGGAATCCGGTGAACCCGGTTCGACCGGTGTCCGAGCCAGGAGAACGAGCCGTCGAGACGAGCGCCAGGCTCGGGCGGGCGGTGCGGTGCGCGCGCGAATGCGGTGTGCGGTGCGCAGCCCCTGCTTGGCGGTGGGTGCCACCAGGCCGCCGAGGGTGGTTCTGGCGAGGTCGTGGGCGGCGAGGCGTTCCAGTACGGGCAGGGCCCGGTCGTCGGCGGTGGAGCCGAGGGCACGGCAGGCCAGTGCCCGTAGGTCCGGGTCGGGGTCGCTGGTGAGGGCGATCAGGTCCTCCACCACCGGCGGGCCGAAGGCGGCGATCGCTGAGGCGAGATGCCCGGCCTTGGGGTTGCGGCGTTGCGTCATGGTCTGCCAGAGCACGGCGAGCGCCTGGTCGCCGCCGATTTCTCCGAGGGCCTGGGCGGCCCTGCTGCGCACCCAGTCGGTCTCGTCGTTGAGCCGGGCTGCCAGGGCGGTCGGCGGGCGACCGGTGGCCCGCAGGACCGCCTGCGCCCAGGCGAGTGGTTCGCTCTGGCGCTCGTACAGCTGGCGACCCCACAGACGGAGGACGGCGTCGCAGTGGTCGGTCATCCCAGGATCGTGCCAGCAGCGAGGCCGGCGGCCAACGGGTCTTCCCATGTGGTCGGGACGTGAGGACGTCGCAAGGTCCGTGCTGGGCTCGACATGTCCGGCAAGACGACCACGGTCCAGACCCTGATCTCCCTGCTCGACGACTGTGGCATCCCGGCGGTACGCCACCGCGGCGTGCTCGCCGAGCACCACCCGATCGAGCCGCAGCTCAACCGGCTCCCGCTCGTGCGCCGGCTGTCACCCGACCAGTGCCCGCCCTGAAAAGGATCGGCGTGCCAAGGCGGGTAGCCGGCCTTCGGAGTGCCATCCGAAGGCCGGCCGCGCCGCCGGGTCGATCAGGCGGTGTAGGTCATGGTGCCGGCGAACACCGTGCCACCCGGGGTGGTCACGGTGACGTTGACGGTGGTACTCGGGGTACCGGCCGGGATGATGCCGGTGATGACGGTACCGGTGTTGGTGGTCACCGTCGCCGCGGTCGACCCGACGGTCACGGTCGCACCCGTGAGGTTGGTGCCCACGATGGTGAACACGCCACCACCTGCCGGGATGCTGACCGACGGAGTGATGGCCGCCGTCACGACCGGCGGCGCGGGCGCGAGGTAGGTGAAGCCGCCCGGAACACTCGCCGATCCACCGGCGGTGGTCACCACCACGGGGACGTTGCCCGCGGCGTGCGCCGGGGTCAGGCCCGCGATCACGTTCGCGGTGCTGGCCAGCACGGTGGCCGGGGTGCCGCCGAAGGTCACGCTCGCCCCGGCGAGCCCGGTACCGGTGATGACGAACACGGTGCCGCCGGTGACCGGGCCGGAGACGGGCGTGATGGCTGTGGGGTTGGGCGCGGGCGGCGGCGAAACCACCAGATAGGTGTAGGCCACGGGGTTGCTGGTGCCGTTCGGGGTGGTGACGGTCACCGCCACCGTGCCGCTTCCGGGCGGGGCCACGACGACGAGACTGAAGCCGAGGACGTCACCGGCCACGATGGTGGCCGGAGCCGATCCGAAGAGAACCTGGGTCGCGGCGTTGAGGCCCAGACCGGTGAGGGTGACGGTGTTGCCGCCGGCCGCGGGCCCCGCGTTGGGGCTGTCCGCGAACAGCACGGGCGGCAGCGGCCAGGGCAGCGTGGGGCTCGGCGCCAACGGCGTCGCGTGCACGGTTGCGTTCACGATGTGTCTCCTGGGTGAGAGCGGTGATGGCGGTCGGGTGGACCTTCGGCCACGCCGCCCGGCCCCGGTCCTGTCGGCGGTCCGGCCACTGCCTCGACCCGGCGCACCGCGCCCGGCGGCGAGTCCGAAGGACGGAAGGGGAGAAACCGGGCCGCGGGTACCGCCACCATCGCGACTAGGGGATGTCTGGACCGGTGGCGTCGGCGAATGCCGGCGAGCTGACACCGGGCTGGCTCGAACCGATCAGCCCCGGTGTCCGAGTGGAGGGAGCTGGCACAACGGACGGGCCGCCGGTTGAGCTTCCCGGCTCGGGGATGGGCGGCCCGCCGGTTCAGACGTCATCATTAACCCGAAAGAATGGATATGAAGCAACAGTATTGACGAATAGTCACCCAAAAGGCCCAGCGCGACGAGATGTCCCGCGCACGCCCATCGCGGATGCCGGACCCCACCAGCGTGGCAGGACGAAGCGTCGAGGCGCCGGCCACTCGCGTCGCCGTGGAAGCGGGCCCAGACATGGAAACGCGTTCCGGGCACTCGACGGCCTCCGGCGCCGCCTCAGCCCGCACGCCGCAACACCTGTTGCTCACGCGCTCGGCCATCTGGCTGAGTTCCCGTGAGCATCCTTGCGGCGAAGGGCATCCTTTTGGGCTACTGGCTGCGTCCGAACCAGTACGCCCCACTGCGGTGCCTGCCATTGGGAGAGTCCGATGCCACTGTCCCCGAACCAGGGCTCCACGGGAGGCCGCACCTCCGTGACGATAACCAGCACCACGGCCCACGCCCTGAGTACTGTCAGCCAGGTGCTGTTCGGCGACACTCCGGCCACCGACGTCGCCTACAACGCGGGCGCCGACCACGTCACCTGCCTGTCTCCCGCCGGGGCGGGCGTGGTGGAGGTGACGGTGGTCCTCGCCAACGGTCAGGTCAGCGACGGCGTGCCCTTCTACTACATCCCGGCGCCCGTGGAGTCGACGCTGAGCCCCACGGCCGGGCCACTGGCCGGCGGCACCGCGGTCGTCATCACCGGTTCCGGCCTGGACACCACCAGCGCGGTGTCGTTCGGCGCCAGCGCGGCGACCGTGGTCTCCAAGACCGACGGTCAGCTCGATGTCACCGCCCCGGCGGGCGCGGCCGGATCAGTGAACGTCAGTGTCACGACCGCCGCGGGCACCTTCGGCGGCCTGTCGTACACCTACGTCGCCAGCCCCGGCACGCTGACGATCACTCCGAACACCGGACTGCTCACCGGCGGCACCCACGTCACGATCACGACCACCGGAGACGCCACGACCACGTCGCAGGTCCTGTTCGGCAGCACCTCCGTGCCCTTCGCCGTCGGCGGCACCCACACGCTCACGCTCTACACGCCCCCCGGGACTCTGCTCGGCGCGGTCAACGTCTCCGTCACCACGGCGGGCGGCGCCAGCACCGCCACCAACGGCTACACCTACGTCTGATCCCGCCCGGCACAACCGGCCGCGCAGCGCCTCGCCGCCGCTTTGTCCGCCGCGGTTCGGCTTCCTTGATCGCCCGTGCCCGAGGGTGCTGCCCGCGGGCCGCGTCGAGCGTTCGAACCGTTGCAGCGTCAGGTTCTGGGCCGGCCCTTGCCGATAGCCTCATCCGCCCTGCTGGGAGCAGGTGCGCGATGATGCACCGGATACGGAGGCCGATCGGCAGGGGCACGGTCGCGGACTCCCGCTTTTCTTCGTCCCGCCGCCGAGTGATCACCGCTGAGAAGGCCTCAAGGGCTGCGCTGATCGAGGACCTGCAACGGCCGCATCATTCCATTGTCCTCGTGGTCCATGATGTGACAGTGCCAGACGTACCGTCCCGCGATGCCGAAGCGAACCTTGACGCGGGTGATGTAACTCGGCAATGCGATCTGGGCAGGGCATCGCACGAGCGGGTGGCGGGGCCGGTTCAGCAGGTCTGGCGCAGGTAGCCGGGGCTGCTCGGTGGAACGACGTCGAGGTCGCGCCGCACGATGCTGATGCGGGTCCCCCACGTCGCGCACGCCACCTGGAGGCCCTGCTCGTCGTACTCGATGTCGAACACGCTGTCGCCGAACGCGTCGGCGTAACGGTCGCACTCGCCGTACGTGCCGCACTGTTCCACCACCGCGAAGTCGAGGCCCAGTCGCCGCCGGTCCGGAGCCAGCTCCGCCGCGTTCTTCTGGGCGATGGCGAGGCCTTGTCCGTGGGCGTGCGCGACGAGTAGGGACTGGTACGCCTCGGCGTCGGCCGCGCCCAGCAGTCCGGCCGACCGTGTGTAGCTGTCGTAGTTGTCCGGCTCGACGGCGTCGAAGCCCTTGGTGGCGCACTCGTCGATCCAGCCGTCCACCTTCAGAGCGATCCGCTGACGCTTGGTGTCCGTACTGATGTCCAGCAGAGCCTCGTTCCAGGTGGTGTCGTAGACGACGTTGCCGGCCTGGTCCCGGAGCAGCAGGTCCCGGTCCCATTCCTGCTCTGCGTCCGGCTGGGCCTGGAAGCCGTTGACGTAGCAGATGTTGTAGATCCCCGCTGCCGGGGACGCCCCGTGGTCGCGGCTGACGACGGACACACCGGCCGGCGGCTGGTACGGCCCGCCGATCTGGTAGTCGAACCCGGCGTGCGCCGGAGGCATTGTCACGGCGGGCGGGGCCTTCGCCGATGCCGATGTTCCCTCGGACATGGAAGGCGGGATCGTCACCGCCGGTTCCGCGGTTCCGCCGGAGGAACTGCACGAAGAGACTGCGAGAACGGTCGCCGCCGAGATCGTCAGCGCTGCGGCGATCCTGATCC
Organism: Kitasatospora sp. NPDC058190; assembly: GCF_042883685.1. Taxonomy (NCBI): domain Bacteria; kingdom Bacillati; phylum Actinomycetota; class Actinomycetes; order Kitasatosporales; family Streptomycetaceae; genus Kitasatospora; species Kitasatospora sp. NPDC058190. The sequence continues at coordinate 64,714 of NZ_JBHVVI010000022.1, read as the reverse complement.
GCGACCTGCGGGATCGACCGTGGTCAACGGGCATCATCGACCTCCGATATGACAGGGCATGTCCTCAGGTCAGCCCCCCCCTTGCGCTGGTCGCCCCCCTCGTCGGGCAGGGCGTCGATGGGGCGGCGAGGCCGCGAGCAGTGCGGCTGCGGTGCGACCCGGCACCCGGTTCCGTGCGAGAAGCAGACGCAGCGGGGTGATCGCGTCGTCGGGGTCGGCGGACGGCAACCCTTGGTTGTCGGCAGCGTCGGAGACTGGGCGACGGTCGACGACGGCGGCCAAGGTCTTGGCCGCCGTCGGGGTGTGGAGGCCGCGGACAGCGGGCTCGGTGGGTCAGGCCACGCAGCCGGGGACCGGGGTGGGGCTGCCGAAGCAGTTGGTCGGGTTGTTGGCGAGCACGGCGGTGAAGTTGAGCGTGACGGTGCCGCCGTTGTTGTAGACGCCTCCGGGGGCGTTGGTCGCGTTGTTGCTGACGACCTTGCTCTGGGTGAGCGTGGTGGCGCCGGCGCCGAAGTTGGCGACTCCGCCGCCCGCACCCGTGGGCCCGGATGCCGAGTTGTCGACGACGGCGGTTCGCGTGACGTTCAGCGTGCCGTCGTTGGCCACTCCGCCGCCCAGCTCGAGCGCGTTGTTGTTGACGACGGTGCTCCTGTCGATGGTCATGGTGCCGTCGTTGCCCAGACCGCCACCGTTGTGGAGCGCGCTGTTGTCAGTGATGAGGCTGTGGTCGACGTTCGTGGTGGACCCGGTGTTGCCGCCGATCCCGCCGGAGAAGTCGGCGTGGTTGTTGCGGATGAGGCTGCGACTGACGGTGAGGATTCCGTCGTTGCGGATGCCGCCGCCGAAGTCTCCCGTCGCGTCGCCGTTGGCGATGATGGCCTCGCGAAGGTCCAGGTTTCCCGTCGAGTCGACCGTGAGGATGCGGAAGGCCGGCGCGGCCGGGTCACGGGTGATGGTGGCGCCGTGACCCTTGATGGTGATCGTGTTCTGGATGTCCGGCAGCGGGGTGGTCAGGTCGTAGATGCAGCCCGGGGCAAGGGCGAGCGTGCCGCCGGAGGTGTTCGCGTTGGTGATGGCGGTCGCCAGCGCGTCGGTGGTGCACGGGACGAACGTCTGCGCGGCCGCCGGGGTGACGGCCACGCCGGTGACCATGAGGGCGGCCGCCCCGAGAACGCCCAACGTGCGGATCGCCAGCTTGCTGTGGTTCATTGCTTTCTCCCTGGTGGTGAGTGGATCGTTCACGGGGCCGCGTGCGGCGTGTCCGGGAACGGGTCGAGGGTGTGCTGGGACCGGGCTCGTGGTGGCTCGAGCCCTCTGGTGTGGTCTGGTCTGGTCGCACCCGTTCGGGCATCCGGCCTGGGACTGCCGGGGCGCAGGGGTTGAACGTCCGTGCGTCAGCCGGACGGTGTGGCGGTCACGGGTGTCGGTGTGGTGCCACGGTCTCGTCGAGGTTCTCGCCGGGCCGGTTCTGACCGCCGGATCCGTCCGGCGGCCACCCGTGGGTGCCCGTCTACGCGGTGGGTGCGGTGAGGTAGGTGTAGGCGCTGGGGACGTGGATGGTGCCTGTGGTGGGACGCTCACCTAGCAGGAGAGAGCGTTCGGGGGTGAATGCCACCCTGCTCGCGGCGGTGGCGATCACGTTCACGCTGCCGACGGCGTTGTTCGCCACATGGGCGCGGCTGCCGTTCGGGGGGACCGCGATTCCGGTGGGCACGCCCCGACCGGCACGGTCGCGTCCTTCGCCGCCGGCCCTGCTGTCAGGCGGTCAGTCGCTGAGATCATGACGTCCCCTCCGGTCAAACGGGGACCGCCGACGTCCAAAGGCCGTCGCGTTCACGACAGCCGACATGACGTCGGTTCCTGACCGGGGGCGCCCGACGGCTGCCGGACCGGGAGCACCTGTCTCCTGAGGTCCAGCGCGTTCCCCCGGCAAGGGATGGGCGGCCCACCGGGTGTGATCGCTACGAGTAACCCATAGGACACGGACGGTAGCCATCGAAAGGCCTGCTTCTCACCCGAACGGCCGAGCGCGCTCTACCCGGAAACGATCCCGCACGTCCTGTCCACCCGGTCGCGACGGCCGCTTCCCCGCGTACCGCGGCCACACCTGCCAGCCCTCCAGTGTCTCGTTCGCGTTCGCCTGCAAGCGGAAGCCAAGCTCAGCGGTCCCCCGCCCTCAACCGGCCCGCTGCCGCCCATCCCGCTGACACCACCCCACCCGCCCGCACCGAGGTCGCTGACGGCGTGTCGGTTGACCCGGCCGACGAAGCCCTCGGCGGTGGCGACGTGGGAACACGACCGTCTCGCCGAACGGGCTCAGCCCCGGGTTGCCGGACCACTTGGCCGACAAGGCCCTGGAGTCGATGGCCGAATGGCGTGCCCGATCGCTCGATCCGTCCACCCGGTGGTGTTCGTGGACGCGGGCTACGTGGATCCGCACTGCGAGGACAATAGAATATTGTATTCAGGATGGACTGTTCGAGTGAATTCATATATTCACTGGTGACATTCGCGTAAATCATTGACACGATCGAGGATGAGTATCCTGCGGGATAGGGGCCCGCGGAAATCACGCCCCGACGGAGGTTCATCATGACCAACTGCCCTGCTGTCGACGCCCGGGCTGCTCTCGCCTTCCTCCAGAGCAGCGGACTGATAAACATGAACACCACTCTGGAGCAGTTGGTCAGTGCGACCACCACGCTCGGAGAAATCTCCGGCTATGTGCTGGCCTGGGACAAGTATGTGCTCGTCGTCCCGTCCGTGACCGAGGAGGCCGCGCAGGCCTAGCTTCGGACTGCGCCGGTCCGGGGGTGCCCGCGTCAGGCGAAACGTGCGGCCGGGTTGGATCGACTCATCAGGAGGGCGGCTGTGGCTGGCATGCAGCGCACGGTGGAACGCGGAGCAGTCTCCTGGCTGGCCGCACACCGCACCCGTTTCGATCCTGACGCCGTCGATGAGGGGCGTGTGCTGTTCGTCCGCAAGGCGCTCGTCGAGGTCGCGTTGCTGGTCGGACTGCGCGCCCGGGCGGAGTCCGGATCCTTCGGCGATGCCGACTATCAGATGCTGTTCGACCAGGTCACCGCAGTGGCAGCTCGAGCTTCGTACCGTGAGCTCGTCGCACGCGACGAGCGGGCCCTGCTCTTGTACGCGGGCACCTATGCGTCACAGCGGTTGTGCGGGCAGCCCGACGGCGAGTTCGAGCGCCTCATCGGCCAAGCGGTCTCCGGGCGCTACGCGGCCTGTTTCGAGCGCGTTCCCTTTCGGCAGCTGGATCTGCTGCACACGCTGGAGTTGGCCGGAATCGATCACGGAGTACCGGCGGCCAACGCTGTACTGTCTTTCTCCTTGCTCTGTGCCGATCCATCCGTGCTGAAGCTGAGCGATGGCGATATTTACGCGATCACGCATACCGTGTTCTACGCCACCGATTTTGGTCGGCGTATCCCCCGGTGGCCCACTGGATACGATCTTCCGCAGGCCGTGGAACTACTGGAGGCACTCAGCCTTCTGTGCCGTCAGAAGGAGAACGCCGACCTCGTCGCCGAATTGCTCTGCTGCCTGCTGTGCCTGGGGATCCGGGACTCGCCCGAGACGGAACGGGCATGGGCGTTCCTCGCCGATGCACAGGAACCCAGCGGGAGGGTCGCCGGGCCGGACGGCGTTCTCCCGCCGGAACTCGAGAACGGCGATTCGGAATACCGCGGCTGGGCCACCGGGTACCACACCACGATCGTGGCAGCGCTGGCCGGCCACCTCGCCCGCGACGCAGCCGTGATCCGACGGCCGCGCCCCTCACCTCCCCGGTCCGCCGGCAAGGGACGACTCGAAGCCGCGATCCGGCGTGCCATCACCTGGCTGACCGACGACGCTCTCGAGGTGCCCTTCGACGACGCAGTTCCGGCAGCGGGCGCGGCCTCGCGCGCCGCACGCTCCGTGGGGGAGCCGCAACTCGCCGCCCGGACTCTCGCACGCCTCGCGCAACGTGCCGATGGCGCCCTCGCCCAGCCGGTGGCCTGGGGGCAGCAGGGCGTCGACGCGGTTGCCGAGTGTGCGCGAGGCCTGTCGGCCTGCGGACTGGTCTGCGACTCCCTCGACCGGTTCCTGACGGACACGGCAGGAACACTCACCGGACTCACCGCCGTTCCCGCGACCGCCGCTGGTGGAGTCAGACGACTTCAGGACCTGGGCCGACTCACCGCGCAGCAGGCGGACTCCCTCCTCGCCTCCACGGACCCCGCGAGCCTGCTGGCGGAGAACCATGCACCCGCGATCACCGCCGTGGCCTTGGCACAGTATGCCGACGGCCAACCGCTTCGCCTCGGCGACGACGCCTCCGCCTGGCGTTCCGTCGCGGAGCGGTTCGCGGCCGCGCTGCCGGCCGCCTGCCGGAGTTACCGACTCGAAGAGGTCGCCGCGCTCCTTCAAGGGCTGGGGGTGCTCGGCTGGGCCGATCACCGGATCACCCGCGACGGGGTCGACTTCCTGCTCTGCCAGCAGCACCCCACCGGTGCATTCGGCTACCCGGCGCGCGACGACCACCAGGAGCGGGCGACGGCGCAACGCATCTGGACCCAGAGTTGCGTCGTCGCCCTTTCATGCCTGTACGACTTGTACGACGAGTGAGTACCCCACCGCTCCCCACGTCCGCCCGGTACGGTTCCGCTGCGCCCCGTCCGCTGGACGTACTGGTGGCTCGACGAGCTTGTGGCCCGCCAGGTCACGGACGGCTTCGGTGACGTAATCGGTGCGGTTGTGCTCGCGGCCGTCGGGGTTGTTGGCGACCAGGGCGGCACGAGTGCCTCCAGGCGGTCGAGCGCGGCGTGGGCGAGGTTCGCCAGGCTGTGCTTCACGTGTTCCAGAGGTATTCGACCGGACTCAACTCTGTTGCACAGGAGGGCAGTAGGAAGACCGTCAGCCACTCGCGCCCGTCGATCAGGCGGCGCATCGTGTGGGAGACGTGTGTGACTTGCTCCACGCACATCGTGCAGAGCGTTTCCACGCCAACGTCGACGGTGTCGGCTTCGGTGCCGCAGAACGCAGTGCGCCACGAAGGATCTCGACAGCACACCAAGTGCCCAATCTCTTGTGCGTTTCGATGGCCGCCGGTACGGGGATGGAAGGGGTGATTCGAACCGGTGGGCTGCCCATCCCCTCGTCGAGGTGGACAGCCTTTTGCGTTCGTGCTGTGGCGCCCCGGGGGGGATCCGAGGGCCTGTGCCGCGGCCTGGAAGAGGCTGGCGCTAGGCCAGGCGGCCCCTACCCGAAAGGGGTCCGCATGCGTCCGGACGTCCAGCAACCGCAGGAACCGTCGATCGCCCGCATATCAACCGAGCACAGGCCGGAAGCAGTTGCCGCGGGTGTGACGAGCGATCTCGCACCGTCGATCGTTCCCATGGCACTGACGTCGATCCCGGTGGGCAACGGCCCGTTCGGGATCGCCGTCGCGCCCAACGGCAACGCCTATGTCGCCAATGAGGGCGGGGCCGATGTGACGGTGATCGACACCGCGACCGACACCGTCATCGGCAGCCCCATTCCCGTCGGCAGCGGCCCGCGCGGGGTGGCGATCGCATCCAACGGCAACGTCTACGTCACCAACTTCGGGACGAACGACGTCACGGTGATCGACAGCGGCACCAACACCGTCCTCATCGCGAGCCTGCCCGTCGGTATCCAGCCCTGGGGAGTGGCGGTCGCCCCCAACGGCAACGCCTACATCGCCGACCACGGGGCGAACACCGTCACGGTGATCGACACCACCACCAACACCGTCCTCGGCTCCCCCATCGCCGTCAGCGGTTCCGGTCCCTCCGGCGTGGCGGTCGCCCCCAACGGCAACGTCTATGTGAGCAAAGAGATCACGAACGACGTGACGGTGATCGACAGCAGCACGAACACCGTCCTGGTGCCCAGCATCCTGGTGGGCAACACCCCGTTCCAGCTGTGGAGCGCCCCGAACGGCAAGGTCTTCGTCTCGGACTACGGGGCGAACAACCTGACGGTGATCGACAGCGTCACGAACACCGTCGTGGGCTCCCCCGTACCCGCCGGCACCGGCCCCTTCGGCGGAGCGGTCACCCCCGGTGGGACGGGCTACGCGGTCAACAACGTCTCGAACGACGTGACCGTGTTCGACACCGCGACCGGCACCGTGGTGATCCCCAGCATCGCGGTCGGCCTCCATCCCGACGGCGCGGCCGTCGTCCCGGGCAACAAGGTCTACGTCGCCAACCGCGGTCCGAACTCGGTCAGCGTGATCCCCTTCCCCACGCTGACCGGCATCAGCCCCGGTCAGGGATCCGCGGCGGGCGGGACCGCGGTGACGATCAACGGCACCAACCTGACCGGAGCGAGTGTCACCATCGGCGGCAACGCCGCCACCAACGTCACGATCAACGCGGGCGGTACGCAGATCACCGCCACCACCCCGTCCGGGACCGCCGGACCGGCCACCGTCACCGTCACCACCGCGACCGGAACCGCCAGCCTGGTGAACGGCTTCGCCTACGCGGCCGCGCCCACCGGCATCAGCCCCGACCAGGGCACCACCGCCGGTGGCACTGTCGTGACCATCCAGGGGCACGACCTGGCCGGCGCAACCGCCGTTTACTTTGGCAACAGCCAAGCCACCATCCTGGCCGACACCGCGGCCTCGGTCACCGTCCGCGCCCCGGCCGGACAGGGCGCGGTCCCCGTGACCGTCACCACCCCCGGCGGCACCGCGACCTTCGGCACCTTCTACTACCTCCCCGCCCCGCTGCTGACCGGGATCACCCCCACCATGGGCCCCGTCACCGGCGGAGGCACCGCGGTCATCACCGGTGCCGACCTGGCCGGAACCACCTCGGTGCGCTTCGGCTCCCAGGTGGCCCCCATCCAGTCCGTCACCGACACCGCCGTCACCGTCGGCGTCCCCAGCGCTCCGTCCTCCGGCCCGGTGCCCGTGACCGTCACCACCCCCGGCGGCACCGCCAACGGTCTGACCTTCACCTACCTCGACACGCCCTCCCTGACTGCGGTCAACCCCGACACCGGACCCACCAGCGGCACCGACGTCACCTTCACCGGCGCCAACCTCGGCACCACCCAGGAAGTCACCTTCGACAACACCCCCGCGGCCTTCGCCGTCATCTCCGACCAGACGATCACCGCCACCGCCCCACCCCACCCCGCCGGAGGAATCACCATCACGGTCACCACCCTCGGCGGCAGCACCCAGAGCACCTACACCTACCTCGAAGGCCCCGCCGTCTGATACGACAGTCGCCCGACCTACCCTGGTTCACCCGATTCAGCTGGGCGACTTCAGGGTCCGAGCCAGCCCGCTTCGGCAGCCAGTGCTCCGGCCTGGAAGCGGCTGCGGGCGTTGAGGCGTTCTGCTCCTGGGCGGTGAGCCCGTGTTCGTCGCGCTGGGCGGCGGCGCCGCGCGGTTGGGCACCGGTCCAGACGGTCTCGAATACCCGGCTGATCTCCTCCGTAGCCATAAGACGGTGCTGGTGCGCTCGGCGGCCGTCAGTCCGTTCCTTCCGGTGCGGATCCGCGGTACCGGGACCGGCTCCGCGCGGGGGAGGCGGATCCGTCTCGTGTTTCCGCGGCGCCGGCGAGCGGCTTGCTGGGCTGCTGGTCGTCCTGCCGGGACAGGGCCTGGCCCTTGCTAGTCCGTGGCGGCCCGACACCGCGGGCGACGGGTCCTTCCCGCCGTCCAGGCTCGCGCCGCTGCGGTGGAGGTCCGGTTGGGCCGTTCCAAGGTGATCGGGCCACTGTGCTCGGCGACCGTCTGGCCCGCCCCCCTCGGAGCCCTCGGGAAACGGGCGATGACCGCCCCGCGAGTGGTGGTGATCGACAGGTGTGGTTCGTCCAGCCGTCGGCGGATCCCCACCTCGTTACCGGCGAGACCCGGGGCGAGCAGGTAGAAGTTGCCCTCGAACGACACGAGTCCGCGAGGATCGACCCTGCGCTGAACGCAGATGCGGGCCGGGAACGGCTTCGGGGGCAGCGGCAGCAGGGCTCGGGCGTCGCGACTCGTCCGTCGGTGCCAACGGTCCGAGCGCTCGGTCAGGCGGTCGAGGCTGTCCTGGGCCGCCCGTACGCTGAGTTCGTCGGCCGCGGTGTTCCACCAGTGAAGGACGACGGAGCGGTGGGCGCGGACGACGGGGCCGGACGCTTCCATCTGCGGGCGGATCGCGATGGAGGCACCGTAGTGGACCGCGATCTCGTGGAAGACGGCGGTCACCTTGCCGGCCGTCGAGCAGACCGGCCGGGTCCGGTCGAACAGCCAGCGCTCGCCGGTGCCGCCGAGGCGACGCAGCACCTGGTCCAGGGCTTCCACGTAGTGCGGGAGGTCGTCGGTGTCGGCCAAGGCGGCCCGCCAGCGGCCGGATTGCGTGAGCGAACCCATGAGCAGGTGCATCTCGGGCCCGCAGTCCCATTCGACCGGCGGGGGCGGGAGCCGCACCCAGTCGAACTGCACGTCTTCGAAGGTGCCGCGGCTGGGGCTGCCCCTCCCGCGGTGGCACGGTCCGCAGGGCGGTCGCGTCAGGTGCCTGCGCAGGGCGCGGGTGAAGGTCGAGTAGGCGCGGTTGTAGCCCAGCTCGACGATCTCGCTGTGGAGCACCTTCGCCTGTAGGTGCGGATCGTCCTCGAGGCGCTGCCGGCAGTACGGGACGAACTGCAGGAACTCATCACAGGTCACTGCTCGGACCCCTACGCTCCGCTCCCGGTTGAGGTAGGCCCTGACCGTCTTGCGGTCACGGCCCAGGCATCGGGCGATCGCAGAGATGGACCAGCCCTGCTGGCGCAAGGCGTAAGCATCTTTGTATTCTTCTGCGCTGAGCATCCAAATCCCCTGACTATCGGACTTCGCCGCCGCAAAGCGCCTTGAATTAGTGGCGGCCGCCAGGCATGGTCGAAAAATATAGCATGCAACGGAATCGCTCAAGGGGGGGAAACGTTTCTTTTTGGATATGTGAGGGACAATTTCAGGGAGCGAGTGGTGCGCCGCCGCCGTCCATTCGGGATTGAGTCCCGGCTTTGCGGCATGGCCTCCTCGCATTCCCGGGGATTCTTTCGAGCGATGCCGGAATTGCATATTAAAGGACGCTTGAATTGCGTGCATGCGAGGATTGGCATCGAATCGTTCATGCGGCGGGTTCGGTGACGCCGCAACCCCGGATCACGGCGGGCGCGGGAGACGGCGCGCGGCCTCACAGCGGCAGTCGGCAGGAAACCGTCTTGGTTCCGTCGAGGTGGAAACGGTACGCCCACGCGCCGGCGATGCTCTCCACCAGAAGCAGCCCGCGTCCGCCTTCTTGACAGGCGGTTGCCCGGTGCGCCTGGGGAGCGCTCGCGGAGCGGTCTCGAATACCGATCGCGAGCCACCGCTGCTCGAGCGCGATCGTCACCCTGATCGGCTGCTCGCTGTCGGTGTGTTTGATCGCGTTCGTCAGCAGCTCGGTGGTCAGGAGTTCGGCGTCCTCGATGAGGTGTGCCATCTCCCAATGGCTGAGAATGGCCTTCACGGCACGGCGTACGGGCCGTACGCATTGGGGCTCCGGCTCCACGAACATGGTCAGGCGTCGTCCCCGCGTGTCATGCGTGTCCAGGCGTGGCAGGTCTGTCGAGGTCATGGTCGTCCCCTGGTTCCCTCCCCCGGCGAAGACGGAATCCCGTGTTTCGCGGTCCGGCAGTGGCTTGGCGCGCCGACGGCGCGGAGTGAGCTCATGAGTTCTTGCTCAGCGGCCCGGTGTCGGCTGTGGGGTCCGGCACCTGGTCCGACCGCGGCGAGCGGGGAGCGATGAGCTCCACGGCTCGGGGCACGGCGTCACCCGGGGAATCCGGTGGGGTGTCGGTGGTCAGGCCGATGCCGATGTGCTGTGCGAGGCCGTCGGCGAGCGCCGCCAGAGTGGGATGGCCCGCGACGAAGTCGCCGGCGAGCCTGACGTCGAGCGAGGCTTCCAGCCGGGTTCGCAGTTCGATGCGGAGCAGGGAATCGAACCCGAGGGCGTTCAGCGGGGTCTGCGGATCCAGGGTGCTGGCCCCCAGCCGGAGGACGGTGCGGATGTGTTCGGCCAGGTAGTTCTCGAGGATCGTGCGGCGGGCGAGGCCGGGTTCCGCGGCCCGCAGCTCGCGTCGGACATCGCGCGCCGCGTCCTGGCCGACCGTCCGTACGGAGGTGTCGGGCGCCTCGGGCGTGAGGAGGGCGAACAGCGATGACGTTCGGCCGGCCGAGGGGATCCAGGTGTCCGGCGGGCCGGGGATGACGCCGGTGCGTACGCGGCCGTGGGTCAGGAGCGCCGCGAGGGCCTCGAGTCCGTCGGCGGTGGGAATGGTCTGGTAGCCGCGGGTCGCGAAGTCGGTGGCGACCCCGGTTTCGCCCCAGGGGCCCCAGTTCACGGCCAACGTGGGCAGGTCCAGGGCGGTGCGCCAGGTGGCGAACGCGTCGAGCCACGCGTTGGCGGCCGAGTAGGCGCCCTGGCCCGGGTTGCCGAGCAGGGAGGCCATGGAGGAATAGAGGACGAACCAGTCGAGTGGCAGTCCGGTGGTGGCCTGGTGGAGACGCCAGGCGCCGGTGACCTTGGGACGCCAGACGCGTTCCAGCTGGTCGTCGGTGATGTTGGACACCGCGGCGTCGTCGAGGACCATCGCGGCGTGGATGACGCCGCGCAGCGTCCCGCCGTCGGCGGTGGCTTCGGCCACCAGTTGCTCGGCGATGCCGGGCTGCGCGATGTCGCCGAGCACGACGCTGATGCGGGTCCCCTGTTCGAGCAGTCCGGCGAGGACCCGTTCGGTGTCGGCCGAGGGCGGTGTGCGTCCGTTGAGCACGAGGTGGGCGGCGCCTTGGCCTGCCAGCCAGTGGGCCGTGGCGAGGCCGACGCCGCGCAGGCCTCCGGTGATGACGTAGGCGCCGTCTGCTCGCACCGGCGAGGGCGGGTCGCGCAGTACGGCGGTGGTGTGGCCTTCGCCGGGTATGGTCAGGACCAGTTTGCCGATGTGCCCGGCACCGGCCATGAGGCGAAAGGCGTCGGCGGCCCGCGCGAGCGGATAGGTCTCGCATGGCAACGGGGCGAGGGTGCCCTGGTCGAATTCGGCCAGGACCTCGCCCAGCAGCTCGGCGAAGGTGTCCGCGCGGGTGTGTTGGAGCTCGACGAGGTCGACCGTGCTCATGGTGATGTTGTGCCGTAGCGGTGCGAGACCGAGCGGGGTGTCGGCGAGGATGTCGCGTACACCCAGCTCGACGAACCTGCCGAAGGGGCGCAGCGTTTCGAGTCCGGCCCTGATGGCGTGTCCGGAGAGGGAGTTGAGGACCACGTCGACACCCTCTCCGGCGGTGGCGGCGCGGGTCTGCTCGGCGAAGTCCAGTGAGCGGGAGTCCATGATGTGCCGGATGCCCATCGCGCGCAGGTATCGGCGCTTGTCCTCGCTGCCGGCGGTGGCGAGCACTTCGGCGCCCAGGCGCCGCGCGACCGCGATCGCGGCCAGTCCTGTCCCGCCGGTGGCGCTGTGGATCAGGACACGCTCGCCGCTGGTGAGCCTGGCGACGTGGCGCAGTGCGTACCAGGCGGTGAGGTAGGCGATGGGCAGCCCGGCGGCCGTCTCGGCGGACAGGCCCGTCGGGACGGGGGCGACGGCGGTGGCGGGCAGGGTGGTGAACGTGGTGAAGAGGCCGCCTCCCACGTCGGCGGCGAGGACTTCGTCGCCGGCGCGCAGGTGCCTGACGCCCGGTCCGACGGCGGTGATCACGCCGGTGGCTTCGAAGCCGATGCGGTAGCCCGCTTCGTCGTCGGTCGCCAGCATGCCCATGGCGGTGAGCACGTCGCGGAAGTTCACGCCTGCGGCGTGGAGGCGCAGTTCGACCTCACCCGGGCCGGGAGCACGTCGTGGAGTGGTGGTCAGGCGCAGGGCGTCGAGGTCGCCGAGCCGCCCCGCGTGGAGCTGGAAGCGGTCGGCGCCGTAGCGCACGGTGCGGGTGACGGCGGTGGCGCGTTCGGTTTCGGACAGGGGGGTGTAGGCCAGCCGGGCGATGTGGCGGGTGTCGCCGCGCAGGGCGATCTCGTCCTCGGGGGGGTCGGTGAGGAGTTCGGCCGCGAGCCGGTGCAGGTCGACGTCGGCGGGGTCGGCGTCGATGAGGGTCGCGCGCAGCTCCGGGTGTTCGTGTGTCAGGACGCGCACGAGTCCGCGCAGGGCGCTCTGGGCGGGGTCGCAGGGGTGCCCCGGCTCTGGATCGTGGGCGGATCGGGTGACGGCGAACAGGCGTGTGGGCGCGCCGCGCGCGATCGCGCTCTGCGCGGCGGCGAGCAGGCGGCGGGTACGGTGCAGCGCGATCGCGGCGGCGTCGTCGTCGGGCGCGGACGGCGCGGCGAGGAGGACCACGGCGCGTGGCGCGGGTGAGGGGTCCCAGTGTCGGGCGATGGTCTGCTTGAGCGGCTGGAGGGTGGCGCTGTCGACGGGGGCGTCGAGGACGTCGGTGCGTGCTCCGGCGCGTTCGAGGGCGTCTGCCAGTGCCCGGGCGGATCCGTCGGCCTCACCGATGACGAGCCAGGGTCCCGGGCCGGCCGGTTCGAGGTTCTCCCGGCGTGGCCCGGGCTGCCAGCGGGTTTCGAGGAACCACCGGTCGACGGTTTCGTCGGTCCGCGCGCCGTGGCGTATGAAGCGCAGTGCGTCGATCTCGACGAGGGGGTTTCCCGCCTCGTCCAGCAGCCGCACGTCTCCGACGATGCTGTCCGCGGCGCAATGGGTGAGCCGGGCGTGCGCGTAGCGGGCGCCCTCGGGGGCCGCGAGGATTCGCACGGCGTGCATCTGGACGGGCAGCACCAGGCCGTGGCCCGGTTCGTGGATCAGGCCGGCGACGACGAGCTGGGCGCACAGGTCCAGGAGGACCGGGTGGATCCGCAGGCCGTGGCGGGCGGTCCGTGCCGACTCCGGCAGCGTCACGCGGGCCCAGAAGCTGTCGCCCTGGGCGGACGTGTGCAGCTCGGTGATGCCGCTGAAGGCCGGGCCGTGCTCCAGGCCCCGTGCGCGCAGGCTCGTGTAGAGGGCGTGCGGATCCAGGACGACGGGGTGGTCGGCGGTCAGTGCGGCCACGGAGAGCGCCGATGCCCGGGGGGCGGCGTCGATGCGACGCAGAACAGCGGTGGCCTGCCGTACCCAGGTTCCGTCCTTGTCCTGGCCGAAGACCTCGCAGTCGGCGCGGTCGGCGTCGGTCAGGGTGACGGTCGTGCCGATGGGCGTGCGGGCGTCGAGGTGCATCAGCTCGCGGAAGTGGATGTCGGTCGCTTCGACATCGTGCGCGGCGCCGTGGAAGACCTCGCCGGCCGCGGTCAGGGCCAGGGCGCAATAGGCGGCGCCGGGCAGGACCGGTTGGCCGTGGACACGGTGGTCGGCCATCCAGGGCAGGACGTCGGTGCCGGTGTCGGCGTGCCAGGCGTGGCGGGGTTGGTCGCCGGGCACCCGCGTGTGTGTGCCCGGCAGGGCGGCGGGCGCGCCTTCGGCGTGCTGGGAGGCCGTTCGGGGTGGGGTGATGTCGGTCCAGTGGGGTCGACGGTCGAAGGTCAGCGCGGGTACGTCGGTCAGGCGGCCCTCGGCGTAGAGGCGGGACCAGTCGACGCCGACTCCCGCGCAGTGCAGGGCGGCGAGCTGTGTGCGGAAGGTGGTGCGGTCGTCTTCCCCCTTGCGCAGTGTCGACAGGATCACGGGTTCGTGGAGCAGGCCGGTCAGGCTCTGGGAGAGGGGGCGGGTGACGACGGCGTGGGGCGAGATCTCGAGGTACACCTGGTGGCGGTCGGCGGCGGCCGCGGCCACGGCGGCGCTGAAGCGCACGGGGCGGCGCAGGTTGGCGCACCAGTAGGCGGCGTCGAAGATCGGGGTGTCGCGGGGGTCGTCCAGGACGGTGGTGTAGAAGGGGACGGTCGGTCGGCTGGGGGTGAGCCCGGCGAGCGCGGCGGCGAGGTCCGCGAGCAGCGGGTCGACCTGGGGGCAGTGCGAGGCGACGTCGACGTCGATCATGCGTGCCACGACTCCGCGGGCCTGCCAGGTGGTGGTCAGGTGCCGGATGACGGCCACGGTGCCGGCGACGACAGTCGAGTCGGGCGCGGCGACGACGGCCACGGACACCGTGTCGTCGCCGATGGCGGCGAGGTCGTTCTCGACGCTCGCGCTGTCGAGGCCGACGCTCACCATGGCGCCGGCCCCGGCGATGCGGGTGAGGAGAGCGGATCGTCGGCAGATGACGCGGACGCCGTCGGCCAGGGTGAGTGCTCCGGCGGTGACGGCGGCCGCGACTTCGCCCATGGAATGGCCGATGACTGCGGCCGGTTCGGTCCCGTGATCGCGCCAGGCGGCGGCCAGGGCGACCTGCAGGGCGAACAACGCGGGTTGCACGTGGCCGCAGCCGCTGACGTGTTCGCGGTCGCGGACGGCTCGCAGAACGGAGAACCCGGTCTCGGCGGCGATCAGCGCATCGGCTTCGGCCAGGGTCTCGGCGAAGGCCGGCTCGTGGTGGAGCAGGCCGTGCCCCATGCCCTGCCACTGCGAGCCCTGACCGGAGAACACCCAGACGGGACGGCGGCTGACGCCCGCGCCCACGTGGCCGTGTACGACGCCGGGGTGGGCTCGACCGGCTTCGAAGGAACGCAGGGCGTGCGTCAGGTCACGGCGGGAGCCGGCCACCACGCCGAGCCGACCGTGCCCGGGGGAGCGGCGCAGGGCGAGGGTGTGGGCGATGTCGTGCAAGGGGGTGGCGGCTCCCTCGGTCTCCAGCCAGCGGGCCAGGCGTGCGGCGGCGGCGGGCAGTGCGTCGGGGGAGCCGGCGGCCAGGAGGAAGACGTGGGGCGGGGTGGCCTGCGCCTGCGACGGCGGGGCGTCGGTGGGGACGGCGGCCGCGCGCGTGGGAGTGCCGGCGGTGGGACCGCCGGGGAGGATGACGGTGCGGCGTCGGGCGGGGGCCTGTTCGAGGATCACGTGGGCGTTGGTCCCGGAGAAGCCGAAGGAGGACACCGCGGCCAATCGCGAGGCCGTCCGGGTGGGCCAGGCGGACAGGCTGGTGGGGACGAACAGGCGGGTGCCTTCGGCGCTGATGGCCGGGTTCCACCGGGTGAAGTGCAGGTTGGGCGGGACGAGCCCGCGCTGGAGGCAGAGCACTGCCTTGATCAGGCCGATGACGCCGGCCGCCGGTTCCAGGTGGCCCACGTTCGTCTTCACCGAACCCAGCGCGCAGCGCCCCTGTCCCACGCCGTAGACCGCGGCCAGGCTGGAGAACTCGACGGGGTCTCCGACGGGTGTGCCGGTGCCGTGCGTTTCCACCAGACCAACGTCGCGCGGGTCGGTTCCGGATCGGGCGAGGGCCTGGTGGTAGAGGGCCTGCTGGGCCTCGGCGGAGGGCGCGGCCAGGACGTCGGAGCGGCCGTCCTGGTTGACGGCCGAGCCGCGGACCAGGGCCAGGACGCGGTCGTCGTCGCGTAGCGCGTCGTCAAGGCGTTTGAGGACGACGACGCCGCAGCCTTCGCCGCGTACGAAGCCGTCCGCGGCCGCGTCGAAGGTCCGGCAGCGACCGGTGGGCGAGAGCATCCCCATGCGGGCGAAGGACATCGTCGTCCTGGCGCCGAGCATGAGGGTGACGCCGCCGGCCAGCGCGAGGTCGCACTCGTCGTTCCGCAGGGCCTGACAGGCCAGGTGGAGCGCCACGAGTGAGGACGAGCACGCGGTGTCCAGTGCCACGCAAGGGCCCTGTAGGCCCAGCAGGTAGGAGATGCGTCCCGGGGCGACGCAGTGCCCGTTGGTCAGGATCGCGCCCTCGAGTTCACGGGGCTGGCCGGAGAGGGCCTCCATGTAGTCGGTGTAGCTCAGGCCCGAGAACAGTCCCGTCGAGGTTCCCGCCAGTCGCTCCGGGGGGATTCCGGCGTGCTCGAGCGCCTCCCACGTCACTTCCAGGAGCAGCCGGTGCTGGGGGTCCAGAACGTCGGCCTCCTTGCCCGAGACCCCGAAGAAGTCGGCGTCGAAACCGGCGACGTCGCGAAGGTAGCCCCCCCACAGCGGCATCGGAGCGGCGGCGTGGGCCGGGGCGGCCTCCACGTGCCCCGCGCGGCTTATCGGCGGCTCGCCGACCGCGTCCTGGCCGGCTTCGAGCAGCCGCCACAGCCCGGCGGGCGAGTCGATGTCGCGGGGAAGTCGGCATCCCATGCCGACGATGGCGATGTGCGCATCGGCGGCTCTCGGGTTCTCTGCGTGGCCCATCACATGGTCTCCTACGCGCTTGCGCGAACGGGGGTGGGGAGCGCTCGCCGTCCGGCGGTGTGGCCGCCGGAGGCCGGGGGTCAGTCGACGTCCGAACTGCCCAGCAGGATCGCGCTCTTGACACCTCCGATCTGGTAGTTGCAGGTCAGTGCGTAGTCGAACTCCAGGTGCCGGGTGTGGCGGCCGGGGACGGGATCGAAGCAGATGTTGTCGGCCGGCTCCTCGCAGTTCGCGGTCGGGCACACCTCTCCCTGCTCCAGCATCAGGAGGGTCAGGGCGACGCCCAGAGCTCCCGCCGGGGCGCCGTTGTGGCCGAAGCAGGCTTCCTGGGAGGTCATCAGGAGGTCTTCGACAGCGTCGCCGTAGAGCTGCCTGGCCGCGTTCGCCTCGAACGCGGTCACGACGACGTCGCCGTCGCTTCCGCCGTGGATGTAGGGGACCTGGCCGATGTCCCACCGGTCGCCGAGGCACTTGCGGATGGCGGCGACCAGTGACGCGCCGTTCTCGTCGCTCGCGAGCGGATTGGACAGGCCGTCGCGGGTCATACCGTGCGACAGGACCTGGCCGTAGGTGTACGCCCCGCGTCGCTGGGCGCGGTCGCGGCTTTCCAGCACCAGGGTCACCGATCCCTCCCCGTGGTTCACGCAGTCGGCCCGTCGGTCGTAGGGCCTCATGATCCGGTCGAAGGCCGGGAGGAGTTCGGGCATGCCGTCGACGCGGATGGAATCGTAGGCACGCTGGGCACCGTGCAGCAGACGCTGGACGTTCTGGATCACGTCCACACCGAACACGTCGACGCCGGTGACGACGGCGAGGTCGATGTCACCGTCCGCGATCATGCGGCGGGCGTTGCCGATCTGGACGGCGGAGGACGCGCAGCCGCACGAGACGGTGAAGCAGGGGCCGGTCGTGCGCATCAGCGCCCCTTGGACCAGTGCCACGTCGGAAGGGGTGAGTCCCTGCTGAGCCCTGACGAACAGCTCCATCGCCTGGTTCGGGGTGGTGGTGCGTGCGTCGGCGTGCAGGACTTCGAGGTAGCTGGAGACGTTGGCATCGATGCCCCCGCGCCCGACCAGGACGGCGGCGTTGGTGAGGTCACCGTCCCGGATGCTCAGTTGGGCGTCCGCGCAGGCTTCCACGAGGGACACCAGCCCATAGCGGTGCGCGTTGGTGTAGTGCTGGGAGAAGATGCCCGGCAGGTCCGGCAGGCGCTCCGCGAAGGCCGTGTCCGGCAGATCGACGGAGCCGTAGTAGACGCCGTGGTGCTTCAGGCACGAGCGGCCGTTGGCGGCCACGTCCCAGACCTCGTCCGCGGTGAACAGCGGCTGCTCCTCGCCCGGCAGGCAGAACCCCATGCCGGTGACCATGGTGTCCCGCTCGCCGGTGGCGCCTCGTGCGCGCGTGCTGGAGGGCCTGCTCACGACGCGTACCCGAGGGTGCGGCGCGGACGCTGATTCCGTACCGGTGCGGGAAGGTTGCTGATCATTGCTCACCTCGGGGTGTGGGGAGGGGTGATGCGGGACGGCGCCGCGTCGGTGTGCGGCTCATGGGGCCCGGCGCCGGCGTCGGATGCGGGGGAGACGGTGACGGGCGCTACTCGGCGATGGCGGTCCGGTACGACCACTGGTAGACCCGCATCAGCACGCCCCCGACGTCCTTGAAGTCCTGCGTGATCTCGAAGTGCTCATAGCCGTTTCCGCGAGGAATCGTCAACCGATCCTCAATGCTTCCGGATTTCACTTCCTGGATCTCAGGAATGTCACTCGGGCCGCCCTTGAGGAAGACGAGCAGACGGTGGGACGTGGTACTCACCTCACTCAATCGAAGCCGCTAAAGAATTCTTCGAGGAGGATCAAGCATCCGATTGACGGTGCACCCCCCCTGAATACCCGCAGGGGAGGCAGGTTAACCCAGGAATCCAAACAGCGCATGAAGTGCGCCAGGGGCGCACTCGCATCGCAGTCAGCAGATCGCGAGGATGTCATCGAAGTCGTGATGTCATCTGAACAAAGCCCAGTCGGGGGTCGCTGTCAAGAATAAATACGAAGACTTCGCCATGCTCTCCCGGTTGTGTCATGGCATGGATGAACATGCAGGTCAGATGGCTTGCTGGGCCGGTTTCCGCATGTTGTCTCCCCAGTTTCCGGGCACTCTCACCATGATTCATGCCAGGATTCTCGAGAGCTCTTCGATGGTCGTCCTGGGAGACGCTCGCTCGCGCTCACCTAAAATGCCCAGTGGCAAGTCTTTTGTCATGGCCGGCTCCCTCCGGCGAGGCGCTGAAGAGATTGCGCGCCCCCGATGGTGGCTTTGCTACCGCGTTTAGCAAATTCCCTATTGCCACCCGATGGCGCCCGAACCTACCGTGATGGAAACGCCTCGTCGACTTGGCCACAATGGCCTTGTCCGGCGTTCGGAAATCGGAAAAGAGGAATCCTATGTCCCCGATTCTCCTCGCGCTCGTCCCCTCGCACGGTCCGACGACCGGGGGTAACCCCGTGCTCCTGGTCGGCACCGGACTGACCGGCGCGACGGCGGTCCTGTTCGGCTCCACCCCCGCGCTCAGCTTCACCGTCCAGTTCGACGGGGCCATCACGGCCGTGGCCCCGCCCGGAACCGGGACGGTCCCGGTCACGGTGGTCACGCCGTCCGGCACCAGCAACAACCTCAGCTACACCTACCAGCTGCCGGCCCCGCCGACCATCCTCGCGCTCGTGCCGCCGATCGGCCTGGCCATGGGCGGCCTGCCCGTCCTCATCGTCGGTCACGGCCTGTCCGGCGCGACGTCGGTCCTGTTCGGCACCACCCCCGCCACGAACTTCACCGTGCTGGGCGACGGCGCCGTCCTGGCCGTCTCCCCGGCCGGGACCGGAACCGTCCCCGTCACGGTGATCACGCCCGCCGGCACCAGCAACGGTGCCTCCTACACCTACCTGTAGGACGGCGGCCGACCGCCGGTCCGTGCGCGACACGATCCGGCGGGATGAGAACAGTGAGCTCCGACAGCAGCCGCGCTGTCGGAGCTCACTGTTTGTCAAACGCTCGGTCGGGGGCGGGGTTCCGATGCCCGCGCCGCTCTCGGAAGAGGCGGCGACCCTAGATCGTCGGTGGGGCGGTGTAGGTGTAGGCGAGGCCGTTGCTGGTGCCGCCGGGGGTGGTCACCGTCACCTGCACCGTGCCCGAGCCCGCCGGCGCCGTGGCGACCAGGTAGCTGTCCGACACGACGGTGAAGGCGGCCGGCGCGGACCCGAAGGTGACCGCGGTGGCGGCGCTCAGTCCGCTGCCCGTCAGCGTGACCGTGGTCCCACCCGAGGTCGGCCCCGCCGTGGGAACCACACTCACCAGTTGGGGAACGGGAACGTAGGTGAACGCGACACCGTTGCTGGTGCCGCCGGGGGTGGTCACCGTCACCTGCACCGTGCCCGAGCCCGCCGGCACCGTCGCGGTGATCTGCGTCGCCGACACCACCGTGAACGACGACGCTGCGACGGCACCGAACCGCACCGCCGTCGCCCCCAACAGATTGTTTCCCGTGACGGTGACGGTGGTTCCGCCGAGAACAGGCCCTTCGTCGGGGACCACGGCGGTGAGCTGGGGGTTGCTCAGGTAGTAGTAGGGCACGGGCAGGCTGGTGCCACCGGCCGTGGTGACGGTGACGCCGGACGGCCCGGGCCCTCCGGTCGGCACGATCGCGGTGATCTGCGTCGCCGAGACCACCGTGAACGACGAGGCTGCGACGGCACCGAACCGCACCGCCGTCGCCCCCGTGAACCCGCTGCCCGTCAGCGTGACCGTATTGCCACCGGCCGCCGGTCCCTGGGTCGGGACGATCGTGGTCACCACCGGTGGGGCGGTGTAGGTGTAGGCGAGGCCGTTGCTGGTGCCGCCGGGGGTGGTCACCGTCACCTGCACCGTGCCCGAGCCCGCCGGCACCGTGGCGACCAGGTAGCTGTCCGACACGACGGTGAAGGCGGCCGGCGCGGACCCGAAGGTGACCGCGGTGGCGGCGCTCAGTCCGCTCCCCGTCAGCGTGACCGTGGTCCCACCCGAGGTCGGCCCCGCCGAAGGAACCACACTGACCAGTTGGGGAACGGGAACGTAGGTGAAGGCGACACCGTTGCTGGTGCCGCCGGGGGTGGTCACCGTCACCTGCACCGTGCCCGAGCCCGCCGGCACCGTCGCGGTGATCTGTGTCGCCGACACCACCGTGAACGACGACGCGGCGACGGCACCGAACCGCACCGCCGTCGCCCCCGAGAGCCCGCTGCCCGTCAGCGTCACCACCGACCCCGCCGCCCCCGACACCGGACTGACCGAAGCAAGCACCGGAGCGGCCACCGCATACGTGAACGCGACA
>NZ_JBHVVI010000022.1:0-44029 GCF_042883685.1 Kitasatospora sp. NPDC058190 | reverse complement strand
GGCCACCGCATACGTGAACGCGACACCGTTGCTGGTGCCGCCGGGGGTGGTCACCGTCACCTGCACCGTGCCCGAGCCCGCCGGCACCGTCGCGGCGATCCGCGTGTCCGACAGCACCAAGTACGCCGTAACGGCGACGGCACCGAACCGCACCGCCGTCGCCCCCGTGAACCCGCTGCCCGTCAGCGTCACCACCGACCCCGCCGCCCCCGACACCGGACTGACCGAAGCAAGCACCGGAATGTTGTGATCAACCATGACTTACCCCCATGGGTTGTTCAGTCTCCGAGTCGAAGGATGTCGTGCGTGTGCAACGCGCCTGAAGCGTCGGCTATTTGCGCGGGGATGCGACGGGCGCCGAGACGGGGAGCCCCGGTCGACGGAGGGAACATCGACCGGGGCTCGTCAGGGGTGGTGAGCTGCTGGGCGGCGGGACAGCCCCGCCCGAACCGGGGCTTGTGCCGACTCCCGACCGCCGTGTCGAGCGCGAGCTCGGGCCGCCGGCCATCGGAGTCCCCGGCGGCGAGGTGCGGGTGAGCGCGCTCGCCTGGGTCTCACCAGTGGTGAATGTCCTGGGCATCGGCCGCCCCGGGTACAGTGACGACCATCGGCCCGGCGTCCGAGACGTCCGCGAGCGACGCGGGCTCATCTCCGGTCAGATTCGGCTGAGAGGTCGCCGGATTCGCTCCGGAAAGCCCTCGCCGGCGGGTCCCGAGGTCGGGCCCACATGACCGGCACGACGGCGCTTGGCCGACCGGCGAGCTCGTTGTCCGACTCGTAGGCAGTCGAGGTGCGACGTGCTCCGACGCCATGAACTGTGGCCCGGTAGTGCCGTTGACTCACATGGGCCGATATGAAAGGGCCGGTTTGTCCCGGGACGGAGCTCACCGCCGTTTGCCCGGGTGGTTGTCGTCGGGACGCTCGTCCGTGCGGCCGAAACGCCGTCTTCGGCCGATCCGCCCTCGGCGCCGCCTGTGCTTTCCACGGGCGGACCCAGCCGAGCGCATCCTGCCGGAGTCCCGCTCAAAAACCTGGTCGTAGGCGGCTGCGGTCGCGCTTTCCGTCGCCGACGGTTCGCGCGCGGATCGACTTCCTGCCAACACCGTGGGTACGTACCATCCCAACAGAATCCCCCAGTACCACAGCGCTGAGGTCGTCGTTCGACGGTACGAGGGAGAGGAACCGGCAGACCACCCGGTCGCCGCACAGGCCAGCACGCTTCGGAACCTTTGGAGTGCTTGCATGACGCCTCCTGGCGTATGTAAGCCGCCGCATCTGCCGGCACCGCTGAGACGGCGCCGGCAGATGGATCCAGATCCTCCACGGGGGTGCCCATCGCGAGCCGCACGCCACCGCCGCCTGAAGCACAGCGGGCGCCGGCTGCACGTTCCCCCGGGAGGGATGGGCGGCCCGCCGGTTGGATACAGAAAAGTAATCCAGAGTCGTGAAATCGGTGACAAGACTTCCGGCCCGCTTTCACCCGCTTGGCGCAGCGTCCGGCCATCTCCCGCAATCCGGAAAATGGCCTGCGCCGCAGCGCGCAACCGACGCTGATCAGCGAAAACAGGACTGTCCGCACGGGATTGCATGCTTATTCCCCACCCGGCAAGATCGCGAATTCCCTGCCCGCGGCCCAAGAGACGGAGCGGCCACGGATGGACAAATTCCCCACCTTCCGCCGTTCGGAATTGCTCATCCCAGCCGGGATGCACCGCGCGAAGCGTCCAGCCGGGGGCCCGGCGGCCGGGCACGACCGACGCTCCCACCCGAGTGGACGCCGTCTCCGCTCTCGCTGGAAGTGAAGTTCTGGAGTCGCGCCCCACGTGGCGCACGGCGATCCGCGGCCTGGGCGGTCCGTGCGCTGTTTCACGGTCCGGCCGGGTCGATCAGTCTCACAGGCGTGTCGGAGTCCTCAGCAGCCCGGTACCGGCCGAGTCGCCGGCCTACCCGTGCCACCACAGCGATCAGCGGCCACCAGGCCGTTGCCGTGGCTGCTGGCACGGCGCGTATGACTGGGGTTCGTCATGGCCCGGCGTGCCAGGAACGTCGTCAGGCAGTCCGTCGGACCACAGCCGAATGCGTGTCCCCGCGTCCCCGTCCTTCTGCCGGGCGGCGAGGTCTCCGTAGACGTCTCCCATGGACCGAAGTCGTGCGGGAGGGGACGCCAGTGCGGTCGACGTACCGGATCGCTTCCATGATGCGACGCAGGTCACGCCCTGCGATCGCGCTGCTCGTGTCGCGCGATCAGGCGGCCACCCCGTCCTTCCGGGGCCGGCCGAGGAATCGGGCACCAGGTGCGGTGGGACGGGAACTGCCCGGACGAGACCGATTGACGGTCCCGCCCGGGCAGACGGCCTCGTCGGCCGTGCGGTTCAGGTGGTCAGTGCCTGACTCCTGACTCAGATCCCCGGGCTCGCGAGGTACTGGAACGGGGTCGCGGCGGTCGCGCTGCCGGCCGTGTTGGTGACCGTGATGTTGGCGGGCCCGGGGGCGCCGTCGAGGGTGGGCGGCGCGACGGCGGTGATGGTGGTGTCGCTGATGACCACGAACGGGGCCGACTGGCCGCCGAAGGTGACCGACTGGGTGCTGCTCAGGGAGGTGCCGGTGATGGTCACCGCGGTGCCGCCGGAGGCCGGGCCCGAGGCGGGGGTGAACGCGGTCACGGTGGGCACGTCCACGTAGGTGTAGGTGAAGCCGTTGTTGGTTCCGCCCGCGGTGGTCACGCTCACCCCGACCGATCCGACCGCCGCGCCCGCGGGCACGGTGACGGTGATCACGCCGTCGCTGACGACGGTCGGCGTGGCGGTGTTGGGACCGAAGTGCACGGCGGTAGCGGTCGACAGCCCCGAACCGGTGATGGTGATGACGTTGCCACCCACGAGCGGCCCGGAGGTGTCGCTGAGCGCGGCCTTGAACGGCGCACCGACGTAGTAGAAGTTCAGCGGGTTGCTGTTACCGCCCGGGGTGGTCACGACCACCTGGACCACTCCGCTGCCGGAGGGCGAGGTGACGGTGACCGAGGTGGGCGTGTTGGCGGTGATGGTGGCCAGCTTGGAGCCGAAGTGCACGGCCGTGGCCCCACCGAGGTTGCTGCCGGTGATGGTCACCGTGGTACCGCCGCCGGTCGATCCCTGGTTGGGGGAGATGGGCACGACTGCCTCCTAGACGAGGTGAGGTGAAGCGCGCGGCGGCGTGTCCAGGAAGAGCCGCAGGCCAAGCACGGTGCGGTCGGACCAGGCCCCGGCGAGGGCGAAACGGACGGCCGAGGCGGTGAACCGGGCGCCGGCGGCCGGTCCACGGGTGTGGCCGGGCCGCTTTCCGGGCGTGAGGGCGAGAGGGCCCTGGATGACTGTCGCCGGTCGCGGTGGCGGGCGGATCGTTCACGCCCCTGCCAGGAGAGCCCACGGCGCCACCGGTAGTGACCGGCCGTACGGCAGGCCGACGCCCCACTCCCCCGGAGAGGATGGGCGACCCACCGGATTGGACACTCCTAGTAACCCATTGAGGTGACAAGCGGGCAAGATACTTGACGCCAGATCACCCGATTGGCGGCACGTGCTGGTTGGGGGGCGTGGTCCGTCTCCGGCGATCGGTCTCACTTCTCGCCGGTAGCGCCAGGGCGTCCTCCCGGTCGGTCGCGCCGGTTCGCACGACGCCGATGGCGACGGAACGGCGGAGCCCGCGTCAGTGTCGTGAACCGACCCAGGGCCGTCCCGCGGACGGACCTGGCGCGGGGAGCGGGGCTTCCTCCCCGAGTAGCGGTCGGCCCTTCGGTGCGGGTGCGGGCCGCCGGTGCCGGTCCCGTCGGAAGGAATCGGCTCCGTCGTGCGGCGGCCGGGACCCGATCGCCGTCGACGAGGCCCACCGCACCGCCCGCTCCGAGGGCAAGGCCTGGGCCGCCGCCCGCGACGACGACCAGGTCACGGCCGCCCGCCGCCTGTACTTCACCGCCACCCCGCGCATGGCCTCGGAGTTGCTGTCCGACGCCGAGCGCCCGGAGCGGCCGCGCGCTTCCGGTGTGCGGCGCGGAACCCTGCGAAGTGTCAACCGTTGCTGACGTCGGCCCTGGTCAGGGTCGGGCATGGGAGCAGACGGGGGGCGCGCGGGTGAGTGTGTACACCGGCATATGCCAGTGGCCACTTTGCTGAGCGGCGGCACGGCAGGGCAACCGTCCGGGGATCCGTGCCATGCGAACGCCGGCGCGCTGAGCACAGTTGTGTGACGGGCGGCCAGACGCATATGCGGCCTGAAATTCCGGGGAGAACCGCGAGCGCTCTTGCACCCGCAGAGGTCTACTCCAGTCACCCTCCACTGCACGCTTACGAAAATTGTCAAGTGCTCAACGGTCAGGATCCGGCCACTGTTTGGCCGATCTCCGCACGTGACTTGACATGGCGCGCATGGGGTCTTTGCCAATTGATTGCCGGGTGATTCGCTCACTCAAATTGCGCAGCAATCGGAGATGTCTTGCAGAAACCTTTCTTCTTCCACTCCGAGGCTTCCTGTATATTTCCTGGCTTCCCATGGGTTTCATGAGGAATCCGTACGCCATATCGAAGCCTGCTAGGAGTGGAATGCTGACCGGAGAGGAATACATCAACATCTGCGCCCTCCGATCCCGAGGGTTGTCCATCGCCGCAATCGCCCGTCTCCTCGGCCGCGACCGCAAGACCGTGAGCTCCTATCTGAGCGGGAAGCGCATCGTCGGAGTCCGCAGCTCCGGCAGGGACGAGTTCGAGCGGTTCATCCCCTACTGTCGCCGGCGGTTGCAGGACGATGCCCACTTCCAGGCGTCGACGCTGTTCGCCGAACTCGTCGATCTCGGCTACAGCGGCGGCTACTCGACCTTCACCCGCGCTCTGCGGACCCATCAGCTGCGTCCCCGGTGCCCGCTGTGCCAGCGTCCCCCCCGCACCCGCCCCGGCCGGCCGGACAATGCGGAGGAGGTGCACTTCCGCTGGTTCGTCCTCCCCGACCCCCCTGCGGACTGGGGCAGCACTCATGCCTGCATCCTGGTGGGACGCCTGGCCCCCTCCCAGCGATGGAGCGCGGTGCTCGCAGAGCAGATCGATCTCGGCCACCTGGTCGACTCCGTCGACCGGATCCTGCGCCAGTTCGGCGGAACCGGCTGGCGCTGGTGCTTCGACCGGACGCAGCCGATCCACGGCCCGGGAGGCGGCAGACTGACCACGGCGCTGGGCAAGGTCGCGAGGCACTACGGTGTCGTCGCGGATCTCAGTCCGGCGCGGCGAGACGCCGACGACGAGGCGATCGGGCAAGCGCTCGTTCTGTGGTGGCGGACCATCGACGCGGACACCGGCCTGCTGGAGGCGCAGGGGAGCCTCGACCGGCTGGCCGGACTCATGGACGCTCGCCGGACCTCGGCAAGGGGCGGCCACGACGGGTACAACGTGCCCGCTGCGACGGTCCTGCTCGACCTCCCCCACGACCCGTACCCTGCCAAGCTCAGCGTGGCCCGCGCGGTCTCGGCCAACAGCATGGTGTCCTACCGGGGCAACCTCTACGCGGTTCCACGGCATCTGCACGGCCACACCGTGGAAGTGCGCCGAAGGCTCGGTGATCCCCTTCTGGCGATCGCGACTCCTCGCGGAAGGGTGATCGTTCAGCATTCACTGGCGCCCGACGGTGCCAGCCTGTCGGTTATCGGCCACCGGCACCGGATCAGTCTCGAACGCCCGCTCGCGGTACCGAGGCCGGTCTGCCACAGCAAGATGTACAGTCCGCCGTCCCCCGAAGCGCTCGCGGAGGCCGAAGCGCTCCGGCAGGACGCCCGTCAGGAGGACGGATTAGAGCCCGGCCAACGGGCTGACGGTTCGCCGGGGCGGACCGGCCGATCCTGGCGGTGGGCGGGCGTTCTCGATCGGATCCGGAAGGAACCGACCGAGGGCAATGAACCCGTCCGTTCCGAAGCCGTGATCCACCCCACGATGCATCGACAGCATGACCCGACGCCCTACCGGCGAGGCCACACCACCCTGGTGTGCCACCTGAATCGGACAGCACGGACCTGGCAAGAAGCCTCTGAGGGGGGATAACGCGCACAACGGACGACCTGCGCCCCTACGCCGGGCATGAGCACGTCCAGCACAGGGTTCGGCACGTCGGGCCCGAAGACGCGTAGGGTCGCGCCCCCGTCCTGCGCGTGGTCGGCGGCGGCTGACCGGAGCCGGGTAATTTCAGAGACCGGCGACAAGTGAAACGCCGGAAATTGCTAACCTAATTCCCCATCCCGCCCTTCCAGGCCTCGGATACCGGTCTTCCCTGCAGTGGCTCGGATGGAGGGGCGCCAAGTTGTATGAAGACTACTGAATTCACCTTCGCTTGCTGGAGCGTCAATTCTTCGCACCACTCTGCCGGTCTGCGCGCCCTGCCGCCCGCCCTTGGCCGTGAATTACGTTCCGTTCCTGCTGGAGTCCCACCAGCAGGAACGCTTCTTTCGGAGGGGATTCGGATGACCCGTTCTCGTCTCGCCGCCAGCGTCGTCGCCGTCGCCATCGCATCCGGCGCTGCCCTCGCCATCGCTCCCGCGGCGCAGGCGGCGGAAGCTCCCAGGCTCCAGGTGTCGACGTGTGCCGCCGATCTCACGGCCGCGCTCGACAGCAACGCGGCCGCCATCGACGCCGACTCCGTCGGCGACACCGCCGACGCCCGCGCCGACAACCTCCGCACCCTCGTCATCCTGGCCGGAGCGGGGCTCGACTGTTTCCGCCGGCCGGCCCGGGTCCACGCGGACATCGTCGCCGCGGCGACCGACAGCATCCATGCGGCGGTGTCCAACGCGATCGGCGATTCCGCCGCTGCCCTGAACGACGAGGACGCCGTGGCGGCCGAGTTGACGGACGCCCTGGAGGTTGTCCGGTATGCCGAGGTGTGAGGTCTCACGGCACGCGGGTGCTCGTTGTCGACCTGCTCGGGTGTGGGCCCGCACCACCGGAAACGACGGCAACCTCTGGTTTACCGAGAACTCCGCAAGCCGGATCGGAACGGTGACGCCCTGACAGAGCCGGCAGTGTGAGCAGCCACCCAGCGGACGGGCGCCGATCGATCGGTGCAGGCGCCGGCGGCGCCCGCAGCCGGGCTGGTGCCGGCGCCAACGCGAGGGGGTCGGCAGCAACCACCTATCCCGCCAGGCGCGTAGTGCCTACCTGGGAACCGGCCTACGAGGCAAGACCGCGCTGACCCGCACGGTGTTCTCCCCGGATCCCCGGGTACGCTGAGCGCGTTCTCCAGGTGGCCCGCCAAGACGCCGACATCCTCCACGTCTCCCAGGGCGCACCCCTGGGCAGCCTCCCGTGGAACTGCTCGCGTTCCTCGAGACCGGGCGGCCACCGGTGTTCGTCGGCTTCGGCGGCAGCGTGCTCGACGACCCCGCGTCCCGCCGCAACGCGCAGCACATGGCACAGTGACTGGCAAGGAAGGACGGCGCGGGAGCGGTGACCTCCGTGGTCGAGCGTGGCCGAGGAGGCGCGATGATGCACCCCGAAGGCAGCCAGGCCGGACGTCACCGCCGGAGCAAATGGTGCAGATCCCGCTGTTTCGCGCAGTCCGCGAACATGGCATTTTCGCTCAGACCCGTGAGCAGATCGAGGACGGCGGCAAGCGGCTGATATTCCACGCGGATGGCCGGGTGCTCACCACAGGCCTTCAAACGCTCCCAAAGCGCGTGGAAGTAGTCCTCGAGCTCCAGACGCGCGTCGAACTGCGCGCTGAGCCGTTCGGGATCGAGGCGACGCAGGGCGTCGCGGTCGAGCTGCGTCACCGAGTCGATGATGCTGTTGACGACTTCACGGCTCTCGGTGCTTGAGCTGGGCATGGGTTCTCCTCACGATGTGCGCGGTGGATGATTGAGGTTCGACGCTCGATGTGCCGTCCGGCCTGGTCGGATCGTGGGCGCCCGCACGCCGGTGGACGCAACCGGTGGCGGGGGCAGGGGAAACCGCGTCGCGCCCCGGAGCACGGCCGGCCCGCCGGGCATCGAGCGACTGCGGCGCGTGGCCGCCGACCGCCCGTGAGAGGTCACCACGAGGCAGTGCTCCGACTGGACAGCGGGACGGCGGCCCACACCGAGCAGCTGCCGTCCACGCTCAGCCGCATTCCCCACTCCTGCGAGTAGCCCGCAACGAGCGCCAGGCCTCTGCCGTGGTCCTCGTCCGGCGTGGCGCGGTGCAGCCGCGGCACCGTGGAAGTCTTTCCCTGATCACGGACCTCCAGCAGGAGCCGGTCCGCGGTCCGGCGCAACCAACCGGTGATGTGTGCACTGTTGGAGTGCTCGAGGGCATTGGTGACCAGTTCGGAGATCACGAGCAAGGCCGCGTCCCGGGCGTGGTCGGCCCGAACGTCCTCGGCGTCCAGCCACAGGCCCGCCAACCGCCGGGAGATCGGTACCGCGCGACCGAGAGACGGCAGCCTGAAGGACAGCGGACGGCCCCTGACCCAGTGGCTCAGGACATCCTCGGCGAGAGCTCCCGTCGGCCGTTCGTTGATCTCTGCGATGGTCAGTGAAATCTCCTCCTCGGTGAACGGCGGGGTCGCTTCTCGGCTCACGAGCCGAAAGCGGCTGCCGGTACGACTGCTCGCGGCTTCGCGGCTCAGGCCGCACCCGGTCCAGGAGGGACCATTCCCCCCGCCGAGCGGGCGCCGGACTGGTCGAAGTAAATCAGAAATAGATTATCCGCGGGAGTGATCCGTTCCAAAAAAAGGGGGCGTGTTTATGTAATGCGGGCGCCTAGTGTGACGGTAAGAATAGTTGTTCGCTCCGCTGGGGATCCGGCGGAATGAACTTGGCTTGTTTCGTTCACTCGAGTCCGGGTTTCGCGACGAATGGAGGATGGCCAGGGCCATTGACCTTGGTCTTCGATGAAGCCATTTGGGTAAGTTTTCTTGCATGTGCCCGAGGGCGACCGGTGACTCGCTCATGGAATTCCGCACCGACCTGGCCGAAATCAGCCGTTCCGCTTGTGCGCGTCATGACCGGGACGGCGCCGGGCCCGCCGACCGCCTTCCGGGCCGGTCCCGCCCAAGCGGCTGGCCGACGAGGAGGAGCCGGGGCCGTGCGGCCAGTCAGCCAGACGTTGCGTCGAAGCCGGCGCCATCGCCGACGGGCAGGCGGCCACCAACAGCACCGTCGGTTCCGAGGAACTGCGCTGACTGGCCGGAATCCGGCGCCGTTTCCCTACTGAAGGCTCTTCGAGCACCAGGTGCGTGTCGGCGCCCGAGAACCCGACTGCGAGACGGCGGCGAGCCGGCTACTCTCCGTGGACGCCCGTGATGCTTGCGGACTCGACGGGGCGCTCAGCGGACTACTTGCGCCGTGAGCGTCGACCAGCCCGATTGCACAGGGGGTCGACTCCGGCGCATACCGGGGCTTCGCCGTACAGAAGCAGCTGGGCGAGGCGGGGAAGAGTCGCCAGCCCATCACGATCTCGCCGTCCGTCGCTGGTCATCAGTGCGATCCCGGATCGCCGCACGCCGGACCTCTTTCTATCCCTCCCGCGCGCAAATGAATTGGTGCGGCGATGCCTCCATCTCCTCCGGGCACCTTGCCCAGGGAGAACTGACTTCCAGACGAACGCAGGCGGCCGACTACTCGTGGCACACCCGAGACGGCGCCCGCGATGGGCCTGCAATCGGCGGCGATCACGGCGGACTCGCCAGGCGGTGTCCGGCCTCCGGTCCGGGCGCGGGGACGCCCGCGCAGGTCCCTGCGCCCGGTCGGCCCTTGGCCCCAGGGGGGCAACTGGCGGACCACCGGAAAGGTGGACATGACGAGAGGTCCCACGGCGGCGTCTCGCGGGCCCCGGTCGCGCTGGGGCGACCACGCGGGTCTTCCCCGCATCAGGTCGGCCGTCCTGCCGTGGAGCAGGACCGGACGCCGGGACGGCCTCCAGTGGCACGTCGCGAAACCCGGCGTCGTGCCCGCGCGCCTGGTCGGCGCTTCCTCGACCGGTGCCCTCCTGACGGGCGGCTTCGGTGGTGCCCTGCCGACGCTGACCGGCAAAGGCGGTGCGAGCCGCCGCCAGATCCTCGCCGGCCCGGGCACGGGCTTGTTCCCGCTCAAGTCGGCGAGCGGCAAGCCGCCGACGAAGGACGGTTCCTTCCGACTCGTCGCCCTCTGTCGCCATCCGGTCCGAGAGTCCGCTCGGGGCGGCTGTTGGCGTACTCCGTCGGTGGACGGGCGCGGCCCGCGCCGTGAGCGGGTCTGTCGGGGGTGGCGCGTCCCGCTGGTGACCGGATAGCTCCCACTGCTCCCGAAGCCGACGGCAGGCGGCAGCGGCGGCGGCGGGACCGCAGGATCGGCAGGTCTCCGGGTCCTCGGCGTCGCGGACGACCAGGGGCCCGCGGCAGAGTGCGCACTCGGGGCTTCGGACCGACCTGGTCCCTGTGACCGTCTCGCTTGCCCGGTCGACGACCCTGATCAGCCAGGGAAGCGGGGAGAGCACCGAAGCCCACGGCACAGCGCCGACCGGCTCCCTGCGTCGCGCGAACTCGCACGCGGATTCGAGAGCTTCGAGGATCACGGCGCCATGGACCTCAGGGGATGTGCCGTAGTCGGCGAATGTTGCGGCAATGTGCTGAGCGAGGAGGTCGAGCTGTCGCTCGGTCAGCCGGTCGGCGAGTTGCCTCGGCAGGCGCCCAAGAGCCGATGACGCGGCTTGCTGTCCCCATCGCCTCTGCTCGTCGGTCATCGACTGGATCATCTTCTGGTCGGTTTGCCATCTGCTGTGCCCTGCCGGGCCTGCTCCGTCCCCCGTGGCTCCTGCCGCGCGTCCTCGCGCGCGCGGGCGCACGGTTTCCGGTTCGCGGGACGAGCAACCACCCACGACGGCTGGCATGTTCAGCAGGTCATGTTGGGGGGATCGTGTTTCTGTCACCGAATCGGGGGGGCTCAGTGTCACCGGACCGGGGGAGTCGGCTGTCACCGGACCGGGGGCCTCCCGGCACATGCCGAGCGAGGCGCCGCGACGGGAATCCGGACCGGAGTCGAAGACCTCGACACCACCGCCTGCGGATCCGTCCGCGGATCGCAGCGCGGGAACGGACCCGCTCGGGAGGGACTCGCTCTGCCCGCTCGGTACGCGGACGGGCATGGGATGGACGACGTATCTGTACCCCCTCTTCTCGCCCCGTCTTCTGCTCACCCAGCCCTGGACCAGGAGTTCGGCCACCGCTTCGCGGGCCGTGTCCTCCTTCATCTGGCACTCGCGTGCGATTCGCGCGACGGGAGTCGATTCGGTGAACTGCTGCCGCAGGGAGAGCAATGCATAAACCTTGAACCGAGTACCGGCCAGATGCGCCCGAGCATATGAGCCGACGCACACGGCCAGCTCATCGTCGGCCGGTGGGCGAACACGCCGGTTCATGGTTCGGGTGGCAGGATTTCGAGACGCCCGAACCAGATTCTTGGCCATCGCCTTGGCGATTAGGCGGTTTACACCACCCCGGGAAAGCCCCAGCTGTCTCCCGATCGTCTCGTCAGCGGCGAAGCACAATCCGGACTTCCATCCGTAGTCCTGCAGCAGCGTCACGACCCGGATCAGGTCACCGGTCAAGTCCCTGTCACGGAGCCACGCCGCTGGGAACCGGGTAGCGGGCAGGCGAACCTGCTCGGTCGCACGCGCCTGCCCTTGAGCAGGCCCGAGCCCCCCGGCCGGTTCCGTGTGGACGGCGCCCGAGTACCGCGGACTCACGGAGCACCGCCGAAAGTCCGACGCTCGCTCACTTCCCTGGCCCGCCCGGCCGACCGCCCATCGACACCCGGATTGGCCGGGGAGCGATGCGCCGGCCGTCCCAAAGTCGTCGAGGCGACTTTTTCCGCGGTCGGCTCCATTTGAGCGGTGATCACTCGTGCTCGAGAGCCTGATCGGAGAGGTCCTTGGAGGTTTCGCTCATTGAGGACTCTGTGCCCTTCTCCTAGCCGGATGGAGCGACGACCCAGGACACAGGCAGGGGGCAGCTGGCAGATTTTGATTCGGTGATGCAAAATGGCATTGCCTACTTACGGACGTGTGAGGAGGCAACAACCCGTCAGGACACAGGTTCTCGCAGGATCCCAGGTGTGCCGATGGGCCGAGGCAGCGGTGGATTCCGTCGTCGACTTGGGCAGCGCTCAGTGACGGCGGAAGCAAAGCGTTCAGACGCCGAGGCATGTGCTTGGCGCGAAGACGGTGAAGGTCCGGTGGTGCGGACCGAGCCGTCTCGTTGCTGCTAGGTCATGTCAAGACCTCCCCGTAGGGGAGCAGGGTGGTTGAAGAAGGCCGAACGAACAATGAGAAGCGATCATGAGCGGTCGCTTCTGCCAGGCGCGGTTTCGCGTCCAGATGCCTGAGGGGTGATCTGGCACAGCGACGTCGCGCCGACTGCCCCTGGAGCCGTCCGGACCTTCCAGAGTCCGGGCGGCTGATCCATGACTGGGCCATGGCCTGACCAAGAGTACCCGTTCCATAACAGAGTGTGAATACTCTCGTACACGACTCATCTTCGGGGTCCACTGCGCCTGCTTGCGGGAAAGTTCGTTCGAGTCGGTCGACGGACGGCTCGAACGCTCCCGTTCCCGTTGCCGGGGTGGGTTTCGGGCGCGACGGTCGAAACCCACGGTCAGCCGAAGATTTCGCGGTCGCGGTGGGACACCGCAGCCAGTCATCCACGGGCCGACACGGGGGCTGCCAGT
The DNA here is from genome assembly GCF_042883685.1 of Kitasatospora sp. NPDC058190. Taxonomy (NCBI): domain Bacteria; kingdom Bacillati; phylum Actinomycetota; class Actinomycetes; order Kitasatosporales; family Streptomycetaceae; genus Kitasatospora; species Kitasatospora sp. NPDC058190. Next base: position 31,341 of record NZ_JBHVVI010000022.1, on the reverse strand, counting down.
TGATCACCAAGGGGGGTGCGGCCGCGTCGATCGCCACCATGGCCCATGTCGACGGCCACGGCGCGGCATCAAACGGTCTTGTCATTGGTCACCCGAATGAGCACACAACTGACGTGCCGCTCGGACAATCTGAGCTTCCGTCAATCTGACGGCTGAACGGCAAAGGCCGCAACGGATGCGTCCGACCGATGCCCGGCCGCCTGTGGCTCCGCGCGCCGGCGCGCCATGTTGGGGAGAATCGCAGAGTATCTGGCACCCTTCGCGACCACTACGCCTGGACAGTGGGGAGGCCGAGCGAGCGGAGATGGTGGCGCTCGCTTCGATCGCTCCCCTCCAAGGCCAGCCGCAGGACCGCTGCACGCCTGAACAAGGAGCTCGGTGACCTGCGTAAAAGATCTGAGCGCGGGCAGCATGAGCATATTTCAGGACACCCGGATGCCGTACATTTCTCGGTGGTTAGCCCATCGTTGTCGGGGCATGAGTCCACCAGCCAAGCCGCCTCTTCCATTGCTGCTGGAGCGAGACAGGATCTGTACTGCCGGCGACAACTGGCTATTCGTTCCAGGCCGGAGGAACGTCGTGGGTGATCTGGAAGTTGGTTATCTCGTGAAGAACGGCGAACGCGTGGCGCTGACGCATTGCTCACGCCAGCTGGCCGAACTGTTCCGCGTCCTGCGTCGGCTCGAGTTTGAATTCTCGATGCGGATATACCGATCAGAGAAAGACTGATCGATACCGCCGGCCGAGATCCACAATGACGCGAACAGGAGGGTTGCTTTGTACGAGTCAACGAACACCGCATTCAACCCCTATTACGCAGGTGGATTCATCCCCGATGACGGAGTGATGCACAACCACGCCCTCTGGCCGCCCGCCGGGCAGCTGTCCGCCGACCTGGCTTGTCCGGCCGTCAATGGCTGGGTAGATCCAGGCCTGCAGTCGTACCCTTCGGATGCGGAAGCGCTCGAAGAGGAAGCCGGCTTGCAGGCCATGGGCTTCCGCCCGCAGCTGATCGCTGACCGCCGGGAGCGTCACGCACGCCCGGCGCGCCGCCGGTCCGACATCGTGGGATCCGTCATCGGATTCCTGACTGCGACGATCGTCACTTCGGTGTGCATCCTCGGATGGATAATCTCCTATCACCCTCTGCGGGACGTGGCCCTTTCCCAGCTGCCGAGGAGTCTGTCCCAGTACTGGCCTGTCGTCGTCTACGGGCCGTGGATAGCCGCTTCCCTCTCCGTTCTGCGGGCCGCTCTGGGAGGACGAAAGGTGGCGAATTCCTGGACGGTCATCCTGGTGTTCGCAGGTATCGCCAGTCTCCTGTGTATCGTCGACACGTCCAGAACAATGCCTGCGGCCGTGGTCGCGGGCCTTCCGCCCGTGACAGCTGTGGTGTCCTTGCAGCAGATGGTGCGCCAGCTGCTCGTAACCCGACAAATGCGCCAGGAGGATCCTCGGCAGAAGCCCTCACACCGGGCATCTCGCTAGCGCGTCAACGTCACAGCCTGCCCGCTTCCGCGGCCAGGTGGCGCGCGATGGCGGCGTCGGTGACGACGATTCCCGGCGCGGGACGGCCGGCCGCCGTGGTCTGCATGCCGCTGAAGGGGAGGGTTTCGCCAGCAGAGCGATCACCGCCGTGATCAAAATGCCCAGAAGGGCCCTCTGGCGGCCTGTTGACCGAACGGCAAGCCCGACGCACCGGCCGCATCCCGAAAGGCGCCGCAAGGGGCATTTCTGTGGGCCAATTTTCGGCCATGTACATGCAATTTCTGTCCGGCCGGTCCAGGAAGCGGCCGAATTGGGTGCGTTCGCTCCCGCGCTGACCCGCCCCTGGCGTAGTCCGACACACCTACGATTCCGGATACCCGGTCAGCACCAGGGCGACTGTGGCCGGGCTGGCGCGCAGTAACCTCCGCACCCGACCCAAGACCGTGGTCAACACCACCGGCGAAGACGCCCGCCGCCTGCTCGAACATCTCGGCCGGAACCATCCACCCGTGCTCGGCGGCCCCCCCAAGTCCCAAGTCCAGGTCCTACGGCAGGTCACGGTGCAGAACCACTACTGGGACCCCGCCGGCCGGGCGCGCTGGTGCGATGAGGACGGCGGCAGCGGTCTGCCGCCCTCAGCCAGCCGGATCGTCTCGCCCTACGACCCGACGGCCCGCTACGCACGCCGCGGGCAGGCCACCCGGTGGACGGGGTACCTCGCCCATGTGACCGAGACCTGCTCGGGAGAGGGCCTCATCGTGATCACAGACGTGACCACGACGCCAGCCACCAGCGTCGACACCGAGGTCCTGCCCGGCATCCACGCCCGACTGGAACGTCGGAGCCTGCGGCCCGACCAGCACTTGGTCGACGGCGGCTACACCTCCCTTCCCCGTCTGGAACAGGCCGAACGCGAACACCGGACCACAGCCGTCGGACCGTTGCCGGGCAACCCCACCCGTCAGCACCGCCGGGGCGAGTGCTTCGCCCGCGACGACTTCCACACAGACTTCGACCGTAAGGAGGTCACCTGCCCGCAGGGGCAGACCAGCGCTGGCTGGCACGGCTCCTACCCGACCTCCTCGCCGACCGCCGCCCCGCTGATCGTGGCCCGCTCCACCAAGAGCCAGTGCCAGCCCTGCCCGGCTCGGGCCCCACGTGCACCATCTCCCGAGACTCCGCGCGCACCGTGGGCTTTCGGGCAGGCCAAGGCGCGACCACTCAAGATCCTGTTACGTTCTAAGGTTCGGTCGGGGCCTTCGTCGTATCCCGTCTCAGATTCCCTCTCCGTCGGCCTTCACGGGGATCGGTGAGCCGTCCCCGTCGACGTCCTTGGCCACCTGCCGGATGAGGACACTGCGGGGCATCATCCAGCCGACCGAGCGGGACCGCTCGGCCACCGGCCGGTCGTCTGGCCTGTTCGGGTGCGATCTGTGGGCCATACCGGTCACCGAGGGCGAGGGCCTCCGAGGCGGATGCCGCAGGCCCGTACAACCTCGTGTGGGGCGCCGGCTTCCTGCGGCTTCCGGGCAGGACGGCCAGGTCGGTGAGGCCATCGCTCCGATTCCGTGAGGGTGAGCAACAGAAGGAGGAGGGACGTGCCTGCAGCTATGAGTGCCCGGCAGCGCTGGATGGCGGCCGCGACGGCGATGGTGACGGCTGGGGCACTCGGTTCGCTAGGGGCAGGCACGTCCGCGGCGTCCGACCTGATGGGATGGGACCGTGCCCAGTGCGCGACGCAGCCCGCCCCGCCAGCGACGAGCGTGCCGCCACCGATCACCTCCGGCAGCGATGTGTGGAGCTTCGTGTCCGCGCCGAAGCTGCATCCCATGCGGGTCACCGTGACCACGCGACAACCGGGCACGGCCCCGGGGGACGTCTTCGTCGCCCCGTACAACCTCACCCAGCCGGTCGGCCAGACCGGGGCGCTGATGCTCGAAGACTCCGGCGATCCGGTCTGGTTCCGCCCGCTTCCCGTCGCGAACCTCGAGAACGGCGACTTCCGGGTGCAGACGTACCACAACCCCCGGACCCGCGTCACACAGCCGGTGCTGACGTTCTGGCAGGGAACCATCGCGATTCCGCCGTACTACACCAACCTTCCCGGCGGCGCCCCCGAGCCGGGCGGCTGCTTCTACATCTTCGACGACCACTACCGCCTGCTCAGCACCGTCTTCGCCCGGCACGGCTTCTACCCGGACTTCCACGAGTTCCTCCTGACGCGCCGGGGGACCGCGCTGTTCATCGCGTCCAAGCCGGTTCCGATGGACCTCACCCCGTACGGGGGGCCGAAGGACGGAGCCATCGAGGACAGCGAGGTCCAGGAGGTCGATCTCGCGACCGGGAAGCTCGTCTTCTCGTGGGACATCCTGGACCATGTGAATCCGGCGGACTCCGAGGTGTCGGCCTCCTCGGCGTCCTCGTCCGGCGGGGTGTGGGACGCCTATCATGTGAACTCGATCGATGAGGGCCCCGACGGCCAGCTGCTGATCTCGGCCCGGAACCTCTGGGCGGTCTACGACGTCGCGCGGCAGACAGGTGACATCCGCTGGCAACTCGGCGGCAAGAGAAGCGACTTCAGCTTCGGCCCGAACGCGGACTTCTACTGGCAGCACCACGCCCGGTTCCGGCCGGGAAACCGGATCAGCATGTTCGACGACGGCTGCTGCAACCAGCCGAACGGCACCCCCGAACAGCAGTCACATGGCCTGATCCTCAATCTCGACTTCCCCAACCACCGCGCGACCGCGACTCGGACCTATTACCACGCACCGGGGTTGTACGCCGCGTCCCAGGGAGACACCCAGGCGCTCACCAACGGCAACGAGTTCGTCGGGTGGGGGCAGGAGTCGTACTACTCGGAGTACAGCGGTGCCGGGAACACCGAGGGAGACGGCTCGAAGAACCTGCTCTACGACGCCATGATGCCGGGCTCCGACATCTCGTACCGGGCGTTCCGCCATGAGTGGGTCGGAAAGCCGTGGTATCCGCCCAGCGCGGCGGCGCGCGGCGGCAGCGGCGGGCGGAGCATCGTCTACGCCTCCTGGAACGGTTCAACGGAGACCAGAGCCTGGCAGGTGCTCGCCGGACCGGACGCCCGTTCCCTGTCGGTGGTCGTCGATCACGCCGACCGGACCGGCTTCGAGACGGCCGTCACGACGGACAACCCGGGACCGTACTTCCAGGTGAGGGCGCTGAACGCGAAGGGAGCGGTCATCGGGACGTCCCACGTCGTGACCCGCTCCGGTTGAGGTGGGGGTGTGATCGATACCACGTCGGACTCCGCGGGAAGGACCGCTCCTCGGACCCGGAGGTCATTCTTCCCAGGCTCGGGCGCAGGGCTGCCATCGGCGCGCCGTGGCCGGGCTTGTCGGTGACGCGGGCGAGGCTTCCGCTCGTCGTAGCTGGAGAGGGTCTGGGCGCCGGCCGGGTCGGTGATGGACTGCTTCTCACCGTCGAGGTCGTAGGTGTAGAGCCACTTCCAGGTGATCCCGCCGACGCTCGGCAGGTCCTTCTCGACGAGGTTGCCGAACTGGTCGTAGGTGTTGGTGGCCGTGTTGCCCTTGGCATCGGTGAGGACCTTGGGGCGGTGTGGCTGCCGATAGATCATCCGGCCTGGTCGCGGCCTTGTCACCTGGCCGCGGCCGGTGTTCACCGACACGGACCGCGCGGTCCTCGCGGGGCTGCTCCACCACCTCCCCGCCGACAGGCTGCGGCGTCTTGTGTTGCTGGTCCGCCCGGACGCCAGAGTTCCTTGAGACAACCACATTCACCTGCGGGTCCGTCAAGATCCGCTGATCACAGCAGCACCTTGCCTATCGGGGTTCAGCATGACTCTGATCACAAGATCTTCGACAGAGCCGAATTACGTGACCGCTGACAAAAGGGGGCGGGGCCGCACGGCCCGCCCCCTTTCGCACGTTCTCGGCCGCAGCCGGACCGCTCTACAGCGCCGTCCACCCCGCAGGCCCGCCCGCCCCGGCCGCTGAGCTGGTGCTAGATCGGCGCGGCCGGCCTGCGCTGCAGCAGGTCCGGCGCCGACCGGGACGGCCGCCAGCATCTCGGCGACGGCCTGGTTCTCCTCGGCGGCCTCATCCACGGATACTCGCAGGTCGCATAGGGCGACACAGGCTTTCGGCACGCACAGGCTCCACACCGGGCCACAGGTGTTCTGCTGGTTCAGCGCCCGTACGCCTTGCGGCAGATCTCAACCAGGCTCGGCGGCAGGCCGACCTTGCCGCTCTCCGCGCAGACATCGACTGTCACCGTCGGCGGCGGCCCGGCGGGAGGCGGCTGCTCGGCGGGCCGGACCGGCGGCCGAGGGGACACGCCGGCCGGGGTCCGCGCAGGCCCTGGCCGGGACGGGACGGTTGGGACTGTCGGCCGTCCGGGCGGGTGAAGAAGGGGCTCGTCGGCGGCCGCGCCATCGGGCTCCCGGTCCTGCTCCGGCGGCTGGCCGGACGGCTGGGCCGGGGAGGGCTCCTGCGCCCGGGCGGCGGAGGGACGGACGGGCGCGGCGCTCGGCGTCTCGACCAGGAGCTGGAACACCGGGGCCGCGGCGAGCTCCATCCACTCGGCGGCGGGCGCGGGCCGGGGCCGGTCCTCGGCCGTCGGCTCCACCGCGCCGCAGGACAGCACCCCTGCGACCGCCACCACCGCGCACCGACGCGCAGCCCGGCCGGTCAGCAGGGCGGCGGCCCGTGATCGCGCGGTAGGTCGGCCGGCGGCGGCGTGCCCGGCGAGCGCCCAGCACGCGCGGGCGTTGATGATCGCAGGCCGAACAGCGCCGGCGCCGGTGAAGGCCCATGCCGCAGCCGTCCGCTCGTAGAGGTCGGCGGCACCCCGGTGGTCCCCGGCGCGGTGGGCCAGATAGGCCCGGACCTCCTGAACGGCCGGAGCGCCGAAGTGGTCGGGACCCTCGGTGTCCAGCACCGCCTGATGCAGCTCGGCAGCGAGCCGTCCAGCCTCGGCGAGCTCGCCGCCGACAGCCGCCTCCCTGATCCGGCGCCAGGCCGTGGAGCGCTCGGGCGAGAGCACCCCCGCGTCGGTACCGATCAGACACAACGGCACCGACACGGCCGTAGCGGGTCCTTCGGTACGGGCCATCCGGACCACCTCCCTTCACGGATCAAAGATGGCAGGGCAGAGCGCCGCGAGGCCGCAGCGCCACGGGTGTTCACCGGCTGCGACCCGGTACTTCGCAGGATCTCGGACGGCTGCCGGCCCGGGCTGTCTCCACGCCGGGGTACGCGGATCCCGACGCCGGATCCGGATGCCGTAGGGCAGGGCCCGAGTCGCAGCTCCCCGCCCGGGTCAGGCGCCCGGGATGATGCGGGCTGTCGCCGAACGGGGGATTGGCCGGCCGAGGGCGGCCCTCCCCGCCGGCCGACGTGTGGGCGGGGGTCTCTCTGCACGCCGGGCCCTGGTCCAGATACGCGGCGAGCTTCTCCAGGCAGCGCGGCGACAGCCGGCACCGCGACCCGCCCGGCCCGCGTGACGCCAGCGCCTGGACCCCGCCCTCGCGCCACAACCGGTACCACTGGTAGGCCGACTTCGAACTCACCCGCAGACGTCGGGCCACTTCCGTCGGCTTGACCTCCTGCTCGAACGGCTCGGTAGCCTGCATCCGCACCGTCTCCCGGCGCAGCCGTTCCGCGGCGGTCAGCCCGCCCCTATCCGCATATCTCACACACCATCGGCTACAGCCACCTCAACGAGCCCGTCAGGCAAACCGGGACAGTCACCCTGACGAGCCGAAGTCAGTAATGGTGACCGGCCTGATGGCCGCCGGCATGCTCACGCGGCGGCCTCTCGGCGGGCCACGGCGTGCACCAGGCGGCCCAGCTCGCGGTAGGGGCTGCGGGTGGAGGCGGCCCACTCGGTCTCGAGCGCCTCCTGGTACTCCGTCTCGGTGGACGTCCAGTCGGTGCGGTGATCGTGGAAGATCCGCACGCCCTGCCAGGGGAGCGGCGTGAGTCCGTTGGCCCGGGCGAGGTCGTCCAGGTGGGCGGGGGTGTCACCGCGGGTGGTGATGCCGAGGTTGCCTACGCTGGCGGCCTGCCCGCTCTCGATCTGAGCCCGGGCCGAGGCGTACAGGCCGGTCATGGCCTCGCGCACTCCCACGGCCAACTGGTTCTTCGTCAGGACGCTGAGGATGCCGCCGTCGGCGACGAGCCGCGTCAGGTGGGCGAAGGGGGCGGCGGAGTCGGGCAGGTACATCACAACGCCGTGGCAGACCACCGCGTCGAACGACGCGTCCTCGAACAGCAGGGTGTAGATGTCGCCCTCGATGAGCGTCACCCGCTCGGCGATCCCGGGAACGGCGGTGACCCGCCAGGCCGCAGCGGCGAGCATGCCGGAGGACTTCTCCACGCCGACAACCTGGTGGCCGGCGGCCGCCAGGCGCAGCACCATCTCCCCGTCACCGCAGCCGACGTCCAGGACCCGGGCTGGCCGGTTGCCGAGCTCGGCCAGCACGCGGCGGACGGTGATGTCGTGCCGCAGGCGGCCGCGGCCGCCGCTGGAGTAGGCGGCGTAGGCGCCGCCGACGGTGGCGAAGTCGGAGGAGGAAGCGGTCATGGTGAACTCCTTCTCAAGATGGTGCCAGTGCTCGACGAGGAAACGGAACGATGGGTAACGGCCTGCGGCCAGGTCGGCGCCCGCTCTGCCCGATGGAGTGAACGAGCCAGTTCTGATGGCCTGGCGGATGCTCACCAGGAGCGGTACTCGCACGGCCATCTGTGGCACCCGGGCCTGTGTCTCGGCGGGCGGAAGCCAGGCGGCCAGCTGGTTGGGGCGTATCTGCTCCCACAGCACGACGTCCACGAGCTCCTTGCCCAGACGTACGGCACGCAGGTGCGGCACCGCGGTGGTCCTGGGCTCGGCCTCGTGGTGGCCCGGCACGGTGACCGGGCCGGGGAAGTCGGTGCGCAGGGCGCGCAGGTGGCCGGCGAACACGGCGCCGAGCCGGCAGCTCAGGCACCTGCACGACGTTTGCGCGCCGGTGACGTCGTCGAGCGTGAAGATCCGCTCAACCACGGCGCCCGCCCGTGTCCGGGCCGTAGAGGCGGTAGTAGTCGTCGACGATGCCCGCCTCGGCGAGGATTTCGTTGCTGGCGGCCAGGTTGTGGCCCGGCCGCAGCCGCTTGTCCCTGCTGGCCAGGGCCACGGCGCCGACCGCGAGTGAGGCCAGGACCAAGTCGACGTACCGGTTCGACAGAGACTCGGCGTAGTGGAAGTTGATCGGCATCCCACGCCTGAGCACGCAGACTTCCGGGCCGCCGGCCAGCTGGTAGCCGGTGCCGAGCACGCCCCGGTCTGTTTCGGTGGTGCTGCCCGCGCGTAGCTCGTCCGGTCCGGACTCATAGTTCCTGCTGGTGGTGCTGACCAGGACCGATCTCGGGGGCAGGAGTCGAGCCTGCGCGAGGCCGAAGCTGCGGCTGCCGACACAGCCGAACACCAGCTGGGGCCGGTGGGCCTCCACTAGATCGTCGAGTGAGCGGCCGGTGAGGAAGCCCTCCTCGTGCGCGGCGACCGGGCGGGTGATGTCGGAGTCGAACACCGCGACCCGCACCCGGCAGCTCTCCAGGACGCGGGCCACCTCGTGGCTGATCCGCCCGAAGCCGAGCACGCGGGTCCCACACACCGGCGCCCTGCTCGGCTCCGCCCTGACCGCCGGGGTGGCCCGCGCCGCCACCGGACCGGTGATCGCCGCCACCGTCCGGCCTCGGGCGCGTCGCGTCGTCCTCGCGGGCCCAGCGGCCGTTCCCGGTCCGGGACGTCCGGCGGCCACGCGGACTTCGCGTGGCGCAGCACAATCAGCGTTCGGCGCGGCGGTGTGGTCGGCTCGCTCATGCCCCCAACCTGCCGCAGCCCGGGCCGCCGATCGAGGACGGACGCGGGCTGCTCGTGCTCCTCAGGGGTTCCGCAGGCCGTCGGCCACCCGAAGGAGCTCGTCGGGCGACAGCGCCGCGTGTTGCGGGTCGAAGCTCACCACGGTGAACGTGCTGACGCCGTCGGACCAGGTGAGGGCGCGTTCGGAATCCGTGTCGCACACGAGGGACGCGCTGTGGCCGTTGACGGACATCGGTGCACCGGCATGCGTGCCCGATGCCGGGTCCTGGGCGCCGGCCGCGGGGAGGACTTGGGTGATGCTCAACGCGGGCCTGCCGGCGGTCGCGTAGTAGCGGGTCCAGGAGGGCACGGTGTCGCTGCGGTTGTACGGATTGGGCGTCCACGGTCCGGCCACGGAACCGAAGACCAGGGGGACGTCCGGTGTCGCTGTGAAGCCCGGGGGGAGGTAGCCGACGTCGGCGAGCCGTGCAGCGGGGAACGGGACGAAGGGCTTTCTCGTGTTGGCCTCCGACAGCTGTCTGGTCCCCAGAGGCGCGTGGAGCGTGAAACTGACCAGTCGGCCCGCTGAGGGGCACTCGTGGGTCAGGTCCACCGTGTTCCCGGCCTTCAGATCCGCGGCGACCGCCTGCGACGTCTCGCGCGCGAACAGCCGCGGTTCGGCCTCCTGGCACGGTGTCCACATGACCGGTGTCGTGAGGGTGCGGCCGTCGGCGCTGACGAGCACCTGGCTGAACAGCCCTGCGTCAGCGCCGGGCTCGCGGTCCGCAGCGTAGCGCACCGCCGCGGACAGAGCCGCGAGCGCGACGACGGTGTACACGGCGCGGAGGGCCTTGCGGCGCCCCGGTGATGGCATTCGACCACTCCACGTTCGACGACAACGCCTGTTCGACGCGATGTCACCACGGTTTCAGCGCTTTCGCGGTGGCCCGCCCTCCGGCGGAGGTGGCGTGGCACGGCCGGGCACCGAGCGCGTCGGAGGATAGTACACACGCGTCCCCGTGGAGTCACGACGCCGGCGAGGCCGTGAAGGCCGAAGCCGACACCGAGATCGAGGCCTCCAGCTTCCGCACCATCTGGCGAGTGCTGCGGGCGCTGGCGGCGCACGACGCCCGGGTCGTCGGCCGGATCACCGAACTGCGCGCCCACCGCTCCCAGGGCACCGCGCACACCACCGCGGCCAAGCCGGCCGAGGGCGACGTCGCCGAGGCCGGGGAGGGCGAGCAGAAGCCGCCCCCGGTGGAGTCGCCGATCGAGTGGCTGAAGATCAACGCCCGGCACCACGCGGCGCAGATCCTCCAGACCGTGAGGCTGCGCGCGTTCAACCCGCGCGCGGTCGAGTGGCAGCGGATGCACGCCGTCGCGGCGGTCTTCCACCTCCGGCACGGCCACCTCGACCCCACCGACAGGACCCGCCACGCGGAGCTGATCTCCTGGCTCACCCGCCAGCGTCACCTGGGCGGCCAGGGCCTGCTCGACTCAGCCCGCATCTCGGAGTTGGAGGCGCTCGGCATGATCTGGTCGAAGCTTGCCAACGCCTGGGAGCGCGGGGCCGCCTATGCCGCGGCGTTCCACCACCAGCACGGCCACCTGGCGATCCCGGCGACCGCGAAGCTCGACGACTACGCGGTCGGGGCGTGGATACGCCGCCAGCGCAAGGCCGCGGGCCTCACCCCCGACCAGGTCGCCAAGCTCGACGCCCTGGACGAGCTGTGGCGGATGGAGCCGGACTGGAACCGCTCCTACCGCCGCCTGCTCGCCTACCTCGCCGCCGGCGGAACCCTCGACGGCCCGGCCAACCGCACCGGCCTCGGCGACGACCCGGCGTTCCGGCCCGGCACCTGGCTGCGCAAGCAAGCAACGGCCCGCACCGCCAGCAAGCTGACCGACCACCAGACCGCGCTCCTGGACGCGCTCCACCCACGCGCCGAGACCGTCACCGGCTGACCCGCACCGCACCGACGCCGCCGTCCCCCCGTGCCGGGCGGCCCGCTGACCTCCAACCCTCCCGAACACCCCAGGCTTGTAGGCTGGCGCGGAAAATCTCCGGTTCGTTGAGGGAGGGCCCGGTGCGCGTCCGCCGGTGGATATGTGTGCTCGCGGGAGCCGTCGCGCTGAGCAGCCCGACGGCCGCCTATGCCCGCGGCGGGGGCGGCGGTCACGGCTTCGGTGGCCACGGTGGCGGCGGGGGCAGTGGGGGCAGTGGGGGCGGCCATGGCGGCGGCTTCCACGGGTCGGGCGGCGGCTTCGGCGGCGGCTTCGGAGCGGGCGTCGGGGCCGGGAGCGGCGGGCTCCTCACCGTGCTGGTGATCGTGGCCGTCCTCCTCCTGATCCTGTGGCTGTGGTCCCGGCGCCGCAGGGCAAAACTGGCACAGGGCCTGAACACCGTCTCCGACCGCACGGCGCACCGCGCGGACGCGCAGGCGCGCGAGCGCGCCGCCCGCATCTCGGCCCGCGTCGACGCCATCGCCGACACGGATGCGACCTTCGAGCGCGCGGCGCTCGAGCAACGCGCCGTGTGGTTGTACGAGACGGCCCAACGTGCCTGGAGCGGGCACGATCACGCCACGTTGCAGCGGATCCTGTCCCCGGTGCTGTACGGCAAGTGGGCCGAGGAGCTGCACGACTACGCCTCACGCGGCGAGGTCAACGTCGTGGAGATCGTCTCCGGCCCGGTCGTCGAACTGGTCGACGTCGCCAACCGCGCGGGCGAGGTGAACGACACCGTCACCTTCCGGATCACCGCGACGCTCAACGACTACGTACGCCGCGCCGACGGCGGGCAGGCCGTGCGCAAGGACGGCTCGACGCGCCCGGTCGAGTACTGGACACTGCGCAAGAACACGGCCGGGCAGTGGATCGTGTCGTCACTGGAACAGGCCGCCGAGGGCGCGCACCACCTGAGCGGCGCCATCGAGACGGACGGCTGGGACCAGAAAGAGGTCGCCCGTGAGGCCGTGCTCGAGGTGGCCGCCAAGAGCACGGTCACCAAGGCGAGCGACATCCTGTCGCTCACCAACATCTCGTGGAGCACCGACGCCGACACCGCCGCCGGCGACCTGAGCGTCCTCGACGGCCGGTTCGACAAGTCCGTCCTCGAGGTCGCCGTCGAGCGGTTCCTCGAGGAATGGGCCATGAACGACGGCAGCCTCGACTTCACGCCCGTACGCACCGCCCACCGGACCGTCATGCGCCAGGCCACCGTCACCCGCGTCACGGTGCGCTCGCTGGTCTCCCGCGACCCGGTCGTCTTCCGCGTCACGGTCGGCACCGAGGGCGTCTACTACGAAGTCGACCGCCGCAGCGAACAGGTACTGCGCGGTGACCCGCACAAACGCAGGCCCATCACCTTCACCTTCGACCTGCGCCTGGACGACACATCGGCCAACGCGTGGACCGTCATCGCCGCCACGGTCGAGTAGACACAGCCCACGCCAGCACCACGGGCTCTCACGTCCACACCCCGGCGCCGCCCCGCCCGGACACCCACCACCACGCACGGACCGCTCACGGCCACCGGACCGGGGCGCGGGGACCCAGGGGGGGGCGGCCGCGCCAGCCACCGGACCGGGCCGGGCCGGCACGGCTATTGCCGGGCCCGGCAACGACCGCGGCCCCACCCCCAACACTCTCCCGGAGGGGGCGGGGAGAGCCTGCGGGGCGGGGCCGGAAAGCACCCGCCACAGGCAGCGGACCCAGGACGGGCCCCGCGAGGACGGTGCCAGGGCCCGGGCCGGGGGCCGGGGGCCGGGACCGATTCTCGCGACCGAGATGGCCCTACGGAGCGACCGGGACACAGCGGGGGTCATCCGGTCGATCGGCGGGCGGTAGGGCCAGGCGGTCCCGCGCGGGCCTGCGGCGCGGGACGGTCGCTCCGCAGGGCCTGGCTGACGTTTCTGTCACCCGCCCTGCGGATCAGTTGTCCTGGCGCCAGGGGGCGCGGCCGTTGGGCTCAGGCTGGGTCCAGATGCGGATCCGGGTGCTTTCCGGTGTGGCGCACCCGGCCGCGCCCCACTCGGCGGTGAAGGCCGTGTAGTACAGGCCGACGTCCCACAGCATCAGACCGACATCGTCGGGCACCGGCCGGGCGGCGATCCGTATGTAGTGGCCCGGTTCGAAGAGCTCGTCCAGTAGATGCACGGAGGCGTGGGTGCCGACCATGGAAAGCTGCCGGTAGCCCAGGTAGATCCAGCGAAGGTTCTCCTGCCCGAGGCCCCGCGTCGGCGCCCACTCGGACAGCTTGTCGACCATGACGGAGACCGGGAGTGCTGGGCCTGGATCGGCCCGAACGCGGAGATGAGCTCGGTCAGGTCCACGCGGCTGGGCTACAGCTGCGGGACGTGCGGCGGCTGGATCAACTCCTGCGGCGGCAGATCGGGGCGGCTTGTGTTGCGGCGCGCGATGTCGGCGTTGCGCGCCCGGACCTTCCGGAGGCGGCGCTGCGCGTCCTTCTGGCTGGCGGCGAGCTCCTGGTTGATCCTGTCGCGCTCGTTCTGGACGCCTTCGGCGCTGTGCCGGGCCACCTGGCCGACCGCGACGACGGCCTCGTACCCGCCGAAGTGGATGTAGAGCGAGAACACTGTCGCCTCGATCAGGCTGCGTGCCAGCGAGCGGACTGCGTACTCGAGCCCGCTGTCGACCGCCGCCGCCAGTTCCCGCAGGAGCTCCGCGCAGGAGCGCAGGGCCGCGCCGTCGTACAGACGCCACGTCACCTGCGGCGTTCGCGTGTCCAGGATCGCCCGGCGGTCGCTGGCGAAGGCCGCGTCGATCTCGGCCAGCAGCCGGCTGGTCGCCTCGGACAGTTCCTCCTGGGTGGGCCGCGACTGCTGCCGCTGCGTGTCTCCTGCGCCGGTCATGCCGACCACCGTAGGCGCCCGTGATGGCAGGTCACCCCAGGTTTTCGCATCTGGCTGCGTGCACCTCCGCGTAGCCAGGGCAATGGGGACAGCATCGACCTGCGGAGACCGCCCCGGCCTGCGGCGCGCTGAGCGAAGCGAACGAAGCGGCGGTCCACCGTTCGGTGGACCGGCGCTTTCCGCTTCCTCGCTACGCCAGGTTCGCCCCTACGCTGCCGCGGCCTGTTCCTCGGCCGGGTCGTCGATGTGCTTGAGCTGGCTGCGGGCGGCGACGCGGTCCTCGCTGGACAGCGTGGCCCAGTGGGCGTCGGCCCAGGGGTGGGTCGTAGTGCGGCCCGCCCGCACCATCGTCGAACTTGCCGTCGAGCCGGTCCTGAATGGACCGGAAGCCGGCGAGCTGCTCCTTCAGGGTGTCGCCGCCCCGCTGTACGCGCCCGCGTCGGCGGAGTGTGCCACCTGGTCGCGCACGTGGTGGAACGCCGCCTCGGGCGTGGCCAACTCGGCGGCCATCCGCCGCAGTTCGGGGTGCCGGTGGTCGATCGCCTGGTCCGCCGCGAGGTAGGCGGCGAGGTCGTCGGTCTCGGGTTGCAGGATCACGCTGCCCACGGTGTCGCGCGCACCGCCCGCCGCGGGCGGAATTCCACTCCCCGGACAGGGCACGGGGCCGCTGTCGTAGGTGTCTGGTTGGCTACTCGTGTGCGGGGTGATCGGCGCCCCGGGACGGAGGGGACGGCACACGATGGCCGTATCGGAGGAAGAGCTCGCCGAGCGCGCTCTGCGGCTCGGGTTCGAGCACGGCATGGTCGTGCGGGAGGTCGGCTACGACGACCACATCGACCAGGGCCTCCACGACAGTGTCGACGTGATCGCCGGCCAGGCCCTCCTCGACCTGGACTGGGACGGCCTGGCCGACGCCGTGCTCCTCTGGTTCCGCGACGAGGACGACGAGGACCTCGCCGACACGCTCGACTACGCCCTCGACCTGCTGGGAGAGCGCGGCATCATCTGGCTGCTCACCCCCAAGGCCGGTCGGGCCGGCCACGTCGAGCCGGGCGTCGTCGAGATCGCCGTCCGGGCCAAGGGCCTGTCCTCGACGGAGACCATGAGCGTCGCGGACGACTGGAACGGCTCCTGCCTCACCTCGGGCGGGCACCGACCGTGAAGCTTCGATTCGCTGCCGTCGACCTTCCGCCGGTCGACCGGCTGGCGGGACACCGGCGCACCCAGGCGATCTACTATTCGGCCTCCTACAACCTGGACGAGTACCCGACGTTCGAGGCCCTGGCCGAGGAGGGCCTGGTCCTGGAGTGCTTCGAGGTGTGCGACGAGGACGGAGACGAGGGCGGACACGTGCGGGCCGAGTGGTGGCAGTTCCACCGCGGGGACAGCGGCGTCCTCTTCCGGGCAGGGACGCTCGACCCGATCGGCGAGGCCCTCCAGCACGGATTCGTCTGCCGGGACCACGAGTTGTGGGCGGCGCTGGCGCAGGCCGACGACGCGCCCGGCTTCATCAACTGGTCGATGACGCCCGAGGACGACCGGTTCCCGGGTTGGGACCGCCTCTGGCACCACACCGACCCGGCGCAGGCCGAGCGGCTCTACGACCGCAACGGCGGGGTGTTCACCCGGGGCTGACGGGGTGCGCCGGGGACGGCCGGTCTTCCCTCCGGCGCTCCCTCCGGTTTCTTTCCGGCGCGCCCTGGCTCGTGGCGGCGCAGTGTCGGTGCCGAGCGCTAGCGTCGGGCAGAGCGCGGAAGACACGTGCAGGAGGAGGACGACGATGGCGACCTTCACGCTCGTTCCCGGTGCCGACGGCCGGGCCTGGTTCTGGCACCGGCTGGTGCCCGAGCTGCGGGCCCCGGACGACAGCCCGAACGTCATCCAGCTGCCTGCTGCGGCAATTCGGCGCCGCCGAGTAGTCGGCGGACTGCTCAACGAGTACCGTCCCGCGCCGATCACGCCTTCTCCGCCGCCGCAGGAAGCCCCCAGATCAGTGGCCTGATCGGAGTTTTGACACCTTCAGGGCTGCACGACCTGCGCCAGAAGGCCCGCGAGAAGAAGGCCCGCCAGCCCACCACGAGCTGATGCAGACCCTGGCCTGCGCCGATCGCGGTCAGGTCCCGAAACAGGAGAGCACCTACGAGTACGGGCTCCACGGACAGTGGACCCGCCGCCCCGGCAGCCGTTGCTGGCCCTGCCACCAGGAACGAAAGGAACGGCTGGAACAAGAGGCCGAAGAGCAGCTGGAAGCCGCCCGCACGGCCAACGCCGCGCTGCGCCCGTGCTGGGCGTGCCGGGGCCCTCGCGCCGCGCGGCGAGCAGGTCCAGTCCATCCGGCCCGTCGTACGCCGCAGCCGGTTCTGACGGTCCGGGCCTGACGAAGCCGTGCTCGGGCCCGTTGCGTGCCGCCTGCGCCGACAGTGCGGAGTCAGCGGCCGCCCAGGTGGTTCACCCTGGCAGCGCTGCTGCTGTCGGGCAACGGCGTGCAACTAGGTGCGGGGCCCCCGCGCGTCACGAGGCGAGTATTCGGGTCAGCCGGGCCGCCTCCGTCCGGACACGCCGGGGCGCGGTCGAAGCCGTGAGGGCGTTGAGGGCGGGCATTGCAGTCCGGATGCCGTCCGCCGCCGCGCATTCGGCGGCCAGCGCGAGGGCGTCCGCCAGTCCGCGCACGCCCGGTTCTTCGGCGGCGAGCACGGTGATCAGGGCAGCGAGTACCTCCCAGACCGGCCGGCCCGCACCGCTGCGCGCGGCGTCGGCCAGGACGGGCAGGAACCGGTTCGGCTTGGCCGCCGTCAGCCGCCACAGCCCCGCGATCCACTCGCCGAGCACCTCGGGACGCAACCGTCCGCGCGCGTTCAGGACCAGCAGGGCGTCCAGCGCCACGGTGCGGTTCTCCGCGCGGGCGGCGGTGAGCCCGTACACGAGCGCCAGGTGGTACGCCGCTGCGGGCTGACCCGGGACCTCGGCGAGCCGGGGCAGCCAGGGGTTGAGGACGTGATGGCTGGAGGAGTTCGCCTGGGACACCAGGGAGGGCAGGCCGTGCGCGGCGACGGTCTCCGGATGCCAGGGCGCCACCCAGGGCAGCTGGGCGAGCACACTGGGGCGCGGCGCCGCCATGCCGATGAACAGACCGGCTTCGGCCGGGTCAGGCAGGGCGTGGAGCAGTCCGGTGATGCCTTCAGGGGCAGGCCCGGCGGCGTGGACGAACGGCGCGATACGAGGAATTGTGTCGAGTACCCCGTACGGGGCGGCCCGCTCGAGCTGCCCCGGCAGCTGGGTGTGAAAGGCGTCCGGCGTGGGCGGCGGGGTGTCGGCCGGGAGCTCGCAGCCGAGTTCGGCGGCGGCCGAGCGGGCGGCTGACAACGCGTCCGGAGGCAGCCGGAGCAGGGACTGGGCCAGGTCGGCGGGCCAGGGCAAGGCCCCGGCGGCTCGGTGAGCCGCCAGCCGCTCGGTGAACACCGCCGGATCGACGGCGCCATCGGCGGCGGTCGGGGTGGCGAGCAGCAGCGGCACCGGCGCCTGCCCGATCTGGGACGCGACCTCCAACACGCGCAGCACGGGAATGGTCCCTGGACTACGAAGGTGAGCGGGCCAGTCGAGTATTTCGGGGGCGTGCTGCGCCGCCAGGTGGCTGCGGCCGGTCAGGGCGTCGAGCAGGCAGCCGAGTGCTTCCTCGAGGCGGTGGGCCTGCCAGATCGTGATCGGTTCGTCGTCGCGGCCCGCGGTGAGCGGAGCGAGGGCAGCGTGGAGGGCCGCGGCGTCATGGTGGTGCTCGGCGACGAGGGCGGCGAGGACCACCTCGAACTCGCCCGGGTCGGGCACCTGATCGGCCATCACGGCCGCCAGCCGCTCGGCGAGGTCGAGCGGGCCGGCGGGCGCGGCGGGCAGCGCGGCCTGGCCCATGGGCGGTGCGACGGCGTGCGGTTCGGCGGCTTCCTTCTCCGCCGGGGCCTGGATGGCCAGCAAACGGTGGGCCTCGGGCCGCAGAGCCGGGCCGAGGACGACGGCGGCGCTGCGCACGGCCTCGGCGGTGGCCGGAGCGACGCCGGACAGGTGCTGGGCGGCGAGGCGCAGGGCGCGCTCCTGGACGGCCGGAGCCGGGTGGGCGAAGGCCACGCTGACGGCGGGCAGCAGGCCGTCCGCCGTGGTGGGGTCGCGGCGCAGGGCGGCGGCGGCGCGGCTCAGCTGGATTGTGGCGAGGGTCTTCTCCGGGCGGGCCAGAACGGCGGCCGTCAGCTCGGTGAACACCTCGGCGGAGAGCCGGTGGTCCACGGGCACCAGCGCCGCCTGGGCGGCCTTGGCGGCGGTCGGTGTGCCGTTGGCGGCCAGCCGGACGTGATCGCGGGCCCAGGCGAGGACCTCCTCGGAGTCGAGCGCCAGCGCCGCGTACAACTGGAGGAACCCTCGCAGGTTGCCGGGCCGGTCGCCGCGCAGGAGTTTTCCGAGGCAGAGGTCGATCAGCTCGGCGCGGTCGAGCACGCCCTCGCGCGCCAGGGTGGTGAGCGCCTTGGGCCATTCGTTGTCCGGCCCGAAGCGGGCGGCGTAGGGATCGGTGAACTCGGCGCCGACGTCCGGGACTTCGAACAGACGGCGGACGAACTCGGCCAGCCTGGGCTGGGCGCGCAGCCAGGAGAGCAGGGTGTCGTGGTGCGGCACCGGCTCGCGCAGGCCCTGCTTGGCGAACCACTCGCCGATCTCGCGGTGGTAGGGGTAGCGAATCGAGCTGCCCTCGCGCACCCAGCCGATCAGGTAGCCGTCGGTGGTGGGGAGTTCGGCGCCCGACCAGATGGCGAGGCCGTGGGTGATCAGCCACCGGTCGTGGTTGCCCCGCGCGGGCAGCCACTCGGCGAGCCGGACTGCGAGTTCACGGTGGAATGCCTGGTCACGGTGCGGTGAGAGCAGCGCCATCAGCAGGACGTGGTGGTCCGGGTTGGTGGAACCACCGCCGGGCAGGGGCCAGGTGATGTCGAGGAGTGGGCGGGTCGTCAGCCACTCCAGGGCCTGGGCGGCAGTGGCGGCGCAGTGGATCCCGGCGAACTGCAGTGCGGCGAGCTGGTCGTAGGCGGCGGAATACCGGTTCATGTCGCCCGAGGAGAGCTCGCGCGAGAGCTCGGCGCGGAGCTTGCGCAGCGGAGTACGCAGATGGCTCAGCTCGGCGGCGGGCACGGGGGAAAGCCGCTTGATCACCCCCTGCGGAACCCGCGCGGCGATGAGGGCGCGCACCTCCTCCCAACTGATCGTCCCGCTCTTGAGATCCGTCACGATGCCCCCTCCACCAGGTCTGATCGACGTTCGTGAACATAGCGCTCCCCACTGACAGCCGTGCGGCCGGGCCTCCCGGGCGTGACCACCGGGCTGACAGGCGAGCTCGGGGCAACGGGAGGCCGAAGAGCAGCTGGAGGCCGCCCGGGCGGCGAACGCCGCGCTGCGCCCGTGCTGGACGTGCCGGGGCTCGATCGGCGGGAGGGCGGGCTCCCCGCTGGACTCCACGAGAAGGCCGGTCCGGACCGGCTGGAGTGCCCGCAGTGCGCGGGTGATCGGGAGGTGGAGGGGCTGGGCCCGCTGGTGCTGCCCACCCCGACCAAGCGGGAGCTGGTGGCCGCGCTGGTGTCCGCCCTGGACGATCCGTGGTGGGAGGTGCGGGTGCTGCACGCGAAGCTCAACCCGGCGAAGGACCGCCGATGACCTGTTGGTGTTGTGGCGGGTGGGTGGTTCGCTGGTGGGTGTTGTTGGTGGGCTGGGGGTTTACGGGTTGGTTGAGAAGGCCCGGGCTGTGGTGGGGTTGTGTTCGGTGTTCGGTGTTCGGTGGCCGGGTGTGGTGGTGTTGCCGGCTGGGTGTCGGAGCGGTTTGACCTGTATGGCTTGGTGGTTGGTTGAGAACTTGCGGATCGCGTGAGATGTAGTGAGGATTTCCGCAGTCTGGATGAGAGCCCTGTATGCGTCGGGTGGGCCGGGGTGGTCGGTGCTGGAGCTGCGGGAGAAGGTCGGCCCTGACTGGCTGGACCGCCCGGAGTGGAGAACAGGCCCGCACGGCACTGGACTTGGGTCCGCTGCTGCTGCCGGCCCGTCTCATGAAGACGCAGGTCAACGCCCGGACAATCGGCGTGTTGTTCGCCAGGTGACGGGACGGTACCCAATGGATCGGCAGAACCTCAGAACGGGGGACCGTCGTGCCACGGGCCGTAGGCCAGGGCAGTGGGTGTCTGGGGGCGGGGTCGCTGAAGGATGGCCAGGGCCTCGTCGATACGGTCGAGGTCGATGAGGTAGCCGGCCAGAGCGTGACTGTTGGCGTGGCCTTGCTGCCGAAGGACGGTGACGGCCTCCTCGGTGCGCCCGGCGTCGGCGAGCAGTCCGGCGACGGCGGAGGCCGCGTAGGAGTCGGCTCCTTCGGGGTGGTTCCGGGCCTGGGCGCGATTCGCAGTCGGTGCGTACTGCCGACACTGTTCCCGCCACCACCAGGGGATTCGACGCAGGCAAGAAGGTCAAGGGCCGCAAGCGGTTCATCGTCACCGACACCCTCGGCCTGCTGCTGGCCGTGCACGTCGTTGCGGCCAGTGTCCAGGACCGAGACGGCGCTCGCCGACCGCTGCTGTGGACCCGCCTCGACCACCCGAGCGTCAAGAAGATCTGGGCAGACCAGGGCTTCGGCCGCCTGGTCGACTGGACCACCACCGTGCTCGGCCGCGAGCTGGAGATAGTCCGCAAGGACCCCGACCAACGGGGCTTCCAAGTCCAGTCGAAGCGGTGGGCGGTAGAACGTACCTTTTCGTGGCTCACCGCCCACCGGCGCCTGGCCCGTGATTACGAGACCAGTCCCGCCCGCTCCGAGACGATGATCCGCTGGGCGGTGATCGGCATCATGGTCCGCCGCCTGACCCGTGTGGGGCCGGCTTCCCGGGCGGGTCGGCGCCCATTGACGCGAACTTCGGCCTGATAACGAGGCGTGGGCAGCAACATCAGTCCAGCTCGTCTTCGTCTCCGATGAGCAACGTCACCATCGTATCGAGACGCTCGTCGCTGACCTGCGGAACAGTCCAGTTATTGCTGCGCGCGTGCTCGATGAACGCTGGGTCGAGCTCCACGTGGTAGCGCCCCACATAGTGGGCCAGGTCGGAGTACCACAGCCAGTGGCCATCCGTGAGCAGGTGCAGCCCTCCGATGAAGGCGCCACTCTCGCTCAGCACGTCAGGCACAGCCGAAGGCGTGGCGACCAGGGTCGTGCCGGCGCGCAGGTACCGAACCAGATCGCCTTCATGCTCCGGCGCAGCCGTCCGCACCGCGGCCCGGATCGACGGCCCGTCGGGACTGCCGTACTCCAGTTCCTTGAAGCCGCCGACGATGGGAAACCTGTCGAAGATCACCTGGCCGAGCCTAGAGCACCCTCCGAGAGGCCACCGACCCAGATCTCAAACGCGGTCTGAGTGGCCGCACCCGTGCACGTGTCATGCCTGGGGCTTCTGCAGCCAGTCTGCTTCGGTGGTCCAGAACATTTGGCGCGCACCGAGGTAGCCGTGGGCGAAGTCCGTGAACCGTTCGCGGGTGTACGGCTCACCGGTCATGGGGTCTTTGGCGTTGATGTCGGGTTCCTGAACGGCCATCGCGACGAGGGGAAAGGAATCCTTGTATTCGTGGAGGAACTTGTAGGAGTTCTCCATCTGGTACTGCCGGTCCGGCAGGGTGTCCGGTCCTCCTATGCCGATCTTCTGGCCCCTGGCGAGGTCGAACATCTCCTTCATGCGCTTGTGGTCGTCGTCATCCGGCAGGAAGTTGATGTACTGGATGAACTGTGTCCTGGTGAAGACCTTCTTGCCGTAGCGCATGTTGTCGATCTCGGCATCGATGTAGGACTTCGAGGTGTACTTGGTCTGATCATTCTTGGTGTCCACCTCGACCGCGGTCTCCGGAAGGTTCACCCCGGCGAGCTTGCCGTCGAACTTCTCCGCCATCGCCTTCAGCATGGCCTGGAAGTCTGCGCGTACCTCTTTGTTCCACTGCGCGGCCATGGCCCCATGGGTGGTGGGGTTGTCAGGGTTCTCGTCGACCGTCGGCGCGACCCCGCCCTCGTCCTTCACATATTGGGGAACGCCGGCGTCCTTCATGGCTACATCGAAGAACCGATCCTGAACCTGGACGAACAGTTTCTTGTGGCGTTCCTGGAGATACTTCAGGGCAATGTCCAGCCGCGACCACTTGTACTCCCCCTTCTTCCCCTCAAGGGCCTTCCAGGGCACCACCACCTGTACGCCGCCGATGTCCGTACGGTCAATCATGGCCTTGACCTTGGGGTCATTGCCGGACGTCGCATCCTCAAATGCGCCGAGCGACATGTACAGATTGTCCGTCACCTTTCCGCGGGACACCGAGGCGGCGTCCTGGTCGGGGGCGGGAGCCGCGGCGGCCACCCCGACGGTGGCCGCCAAGGTCATGGCCGTGAGGACAACAGATCCGACCGCACCACGTTGCATCATCATGAACAAGAGGCTAAGAGAACGTTCTAAGCGAAAGATAAGAGTGTCCGCTGTCACTCCCGGTGTCAGCACTCACCGCCGCCGACCTGACAGCCCGTAACGAAGTGTTGGTTTTCTCGTGTACGATGTCCGCCTTCCAGAGCAACCCCGTCATCTTCTCGGCGCGAGGTTGCCCGGGGCGGTCGGTGGGAAGGCGGGTTCGAGGCTGGAGCTGCGGGAGAAGGCCGGCCCGGGTGTTGTTGAGCCAGGTGCCCAGCGACAGCCCCTCCGCGGTCTTGTGCGTGCGCGGGACACGGGCATTCCCCTCCCGCTCGACGAACGCCGCCAGCGCCGCCAGGCCCTGCTGGAACGGGTCCGCCCGCGACGCCCGAGGCCTGGCCGCGACCGCCGTCCGCGCGGCCACCAGCTGGGCGTCCTCCTCGATCCCGATCGCGAGCAGCAGGTCCCGCTGCTCCCGGCCACGCGGCCCGCTGCGCCCGCACCCACCGGCCGAGCTGCTCGCCCTCGAAGGCCGTGTCCGCCGGCAGCTGCGCCCAGCCGGCCCGGCCAGTTGAGCGTTCGGCTCGCTGTCAGTCGTCCTCGGGCTGGACGCGGCCGCCGCGGGCGCAGGCCAGCACCGTCGTGGCTGCGGCGTTGAAGAAGAGAATGAATGTCCAGGCTCGATCCGCCGTCCTGATCATGCCGATGCGCAAGGCTTCGTCTCCTGCTTGCCTGAGGATCCCGACGGTCTCGGTGAGGCCGAGTGTCGCGATCCCGCGCTTCTGGGTGTGCCGGAGCCTCCGCGAGTAGGTGTTGAGGTGCCAGTTGGCGGGGACCAGGCCGTCCCAGACATCGAAGGTGCCTCCGGAGAGCAGGGCGTCGCGTGCGGGGCCGCAGGCCGGCGTCTGGTCGGCGAGCATCTCGGCGAGGTCGTCGCGTGTCATGCGCCGAATCCTGGCGGGCGTTGCTCATCTGGCCAACTGAAATAACCAGTCACACTCGTGGACGCATGGACTCGGGGTGGGACACCACCACGCCGGACACGATCCGGGGCTGCCAACTCCACCCGGGGCCTGCACACCGGATCGGGCCCCAGCCAGCCCTGACCCGGAAACGGGCCGAGAACAGCGGCACTCCCTCCCGGCGCCTTCTCGGGGCGAAGCGGCGTCGCGCCGATCACGAACAACGCCGCAGCGGCGACCGAGTCGCCATGCTCGGCGAGGTGCGCGAGCTGCTGCGGTGAGCTTGGCCCGGCGGGCCTTCGTGTTGTTCAGGAAGGCACCCAGCCCCACGGAGACGACCTCAACGTTCGCCTCCCCGCCGGTCCCCGACACCACGATCTCCAGCGGCTCCTTGTGCGGGCGGGGCACCCGGGCGTGCCCTTCCCGTTCTGCGAACCGCGAGCGCGGCCAGACCCTGCTGGAAGCGGTCCGCCCGCGACAACTTGGGCTTGGCTGCGGCCGCCGCCCGCGCGGCCGCCAGCTCGGCGTCCTCCTCGATGCCGAGCGCCGCGAGCAGGTCCCGCTGGTCTTCCTCCAGCCCGGGCCAGCCGGCCCGCTGCGCCTTCACCCAGCGGCGCCAAGACGCGCATCCTCCACGTCGTTCTCTCGGGCTTCCGTGGGTGTGGCATGACGCTGCACTAGCCGTTTGACCTGGGGATTTCTCCAGCATCTCTGGGGCTGTCAACCGCCACCCCGACCGCTCCTCCAACTGAACAAGGCCCCGGCCCGCCGGCCGCTCGATGGCTGACGGCCGGGGCAGAAGCGGTGACTCCGCCCCTGCCTAGGGAGTTCACTGGAGGCCATGTCGAAGCACGTCGTGTCGTGCCTCTGCGGGACCGTCTCAATTGCCGAGTCCGACCGCGCGGCGCAGATCGGTGGCGTAGGCCTCGGGTTGCTCCCAAGCGGCGAAGTGGCCGCCGGCATGGTGTTCCACGTACGCGCGGACGTCGAGGAACGCCTCGGCGTAGCTTCGCGGTTCGGGTTTGCTGTCGTGCGGGAAGACCGAGAGCACGGTCGGGGTCTCGATCCGGTGGGGGAGGGTGACCGGTTCGGTGTAGGTGGCGAACGAGGTGCCGATCGTGCCGGTGGTCCAGTAGGCGGTGACCCAGGTCAGCAGTTCGTCGGTGGTGAAGGCCGGCCCGTCCGACTGGTCCGACCAGGACAGGAGTTTCTCGGTGATCCAGGCCGCCAGTCCGGCGGGTGAGTCGCCGAGCGCCACGGCGAGCGTGGTGGGTCGCGTGGACTGGGCGGCGATGTACGCGCCCTCGGTACGGAACCACTGGGCCGCTCGGCCGAGGTAGGCCGCCGCGTCGGGCGCCAGTTTGGCCGGGTCGGCGCTGAGCGCGTGCTGCGGGGCGACATTCGTCAGGTGCAGAGCGGCGACCTGGTTCGGATGCTGGACAGCGAGGAGTTCCGCGACGGTGCCACCCACGTCTCCGCCGGAGACCGTGTACCGCGTGTAGCCGAGCTCGGCGAGACCGTCCCCGACGATGCCTGCGATCTTGTCGGCCGACATGCCGGGTGTGGTGAGCGGGGGTGCGAACGGGAAGCCCGGCAGCGCGGGGACCACCACGTGCAGGTCGGTGAGCAGGGGCAGGATGCGCTCGAAGCGAAGCACGGAGTCCGGCCAGCCGTGCAGCAGGACGACCACCGGGGCGCCGGGATCGGCGCAGCGCTGGTGGATCACGCGCAGGTCGGTACCGTCCGTCTTCACCGTCTCCCAGGGCAGTGCGTCGATGCGGCGCCGGTGTACGTCCCAGTCGTATCCGTTCGCCCAGCGGTCGAGCAGTAAGTCGAGGCGGGTGCCGGTGATACCGCGTGTCGTGTCGTTACTCCACGGGCTCGCGACGCGCCGGGTCCGCCGGATTCGTTCTCGGGTCTCCTCATCCATGTGTATGAGCGTACACATGATGTGTATTCTCGTACACATGATGGAGCGGAATGCCGACGCCACCAAGCAGCGGATCCTGGAACACGCGCAACACCAGTTCGCCCAGCACGGGTACACGGCGGTCACGGTCAAAGCCGTGGCCGACGCGGCCGGAGTCTCGCCCAACCTGATCACCCGCTACTTCGGCGGCAAGGACGGCCTGTTCCTGGCGGCGACCCAGGTGCGGATCCCCGTCTCGGACACCTTCGACGGCGACCGCTCCACCCTGGGCGCGCGCCTGGCGGCCGGCATCGTGGAGCGATGGTTCGCCACCCCCGGCCAGGACCCGCTGCTCGTGCTGCAGCGCGCCTCCGGCGAACGCCCACAGGCCGCCGAAGCACTCGCCGACTTCCTCGACACCAACTCACTCGAACCGCTGCACCACTACCTGCGCGAGACCGGCCTGCCGGACGCGGACGCCCACAGCCGCGCCGCGGCGATCGACGCCTTCGTCCTCGGCGTCTCGACCCGCCGCCGCGTGCTGCGATCCGAACTCGGCGACCGAGCCGCCCTCCAAGCCTGGCTGAGCGCCACCATCCAGCGCCTCGCCGACGGATGAGGCGCGAAGGCCCTGAAGGGTGTCTTTACTGCCACACGGCGGCTGAGCAGCGGCTTTGCAAGCGGTCGTCTCCCGGGCGTGATCGTGGTTCGTGGGTTTGCGATTGCTGTACTTGATCTTCTGTCGGCTGCTGGGCTGGCTGACGCTGCTGGGTCGCTCCTCGGCCGCGCACAAGGCCGAGATCCTCGCTCTGCGCCATGAGGTCGCCGTCCTCCGACGGCATGTCGGGCGGCCGCGGATGTCGTGGCCCGACCGGGCCGTGCTCTCCGCTCTCGCACGGCATCTGTCGTTCCCCTTGCGTCGCCATCGGCTGGTCACCCCGGGCACGCTGCTGGCCTGGCACCGGTGTCTGGTGCGCTGGAAATGGCGTCAGCCACAGGCCAGGTCTGGCCGACCACCACTGCCCGAGGAGCTTGCCGCGCTCATCCGGCGCCTCGCGAAGGAAAATCCGACCTGGGGGTATGTCAGAATCCAAGGTGAGCTGCGGCAGCTCGGCCACCGGATCGCCGCCGCCACCATCCGGCGTATCCTGCGCCGCTCCGGTCTGCCACCAGCACCCCAGCGCGCCTCTCAGCAGACGTGGAGCACCTTCCTCCGCGCCCAGGACCACACGCTCCCCGCATGCGACTTCCTGCACGTGGACACCGTCTTTCTCAGTCGCCTCTACGTCTTCTTCGTCATGGAGATCAAGACCCGGCGCGTCCACGTTCTCGGCGTCACCGCACACCCCACAGGAAAGTGGGTGACCCAGCTCGCCCGGAACCCGCTGATGGGAGTAATCGTCAAGAGTTGTGGATCAGTTCTTTGTCCGCGATCGCCGTCCAGACCAGTTGAGCAAGCACCTCGGCGGGGAGGCTTCCGTCCACGACCAGGTCGCAGTCGTCGCGCAGGGGTTCGACGTGCTGGTCGTGGGCGGCGCGTCGGTGGTTTAGATAGTTCCGGAGGAGCACATCGAGGGGGAAGCCATCCCGTAGGCACTTGCGCTCGATCTTCCGGGCCAGGCGGAGATCGGCAGGCAGGTCGACCAAGACATCGAAGCGCGCCCTTGCGGTCTGCGGTGCGACGTGGCGGGCGAACAGCCCGTCGACGATGACGACGGACGAGTCGGCCAGGGCCGCATCCGTGTCCTGGGCGAGGTCTTCGAGGTCCAGGGAGCGGGGGTCGCCGACATCCAGTCGCGGAATCCCGGACTCATCGGGTGCCCACACCCCGTGCTCCGGAGTCTGGAAGTAGTAGTCGTCGCCGTGGAGAACCCGCGCGGGTGCCTGGGAGGTAGTTGCCGCCAGTACCGCGGCGAGTGTTGTCTTCCCTGCTCCGGCTCCTCCGGTGAGGGTGACCAGCATGTTTCCTCCCAGCCATTGTGTGACGGCCCGACGATCGCACACAACCTCGTCATTCATGCCACGAGGTCCGAGGAGCGTTCGACGAGGACACCGTTGTCGAACCTGGCGCCAGCCCGGACCAGTGCGAGGAGATGGGCTCTGGTGATCGCGCCAGCGGGCCTGTGCGGACTCCACCAGCTTGAACACCATGGCCAGCGCCGCGGCCGGGTTCCCTGCGCCGCGGGTGACCTTGGTGCGGAGCTTGACGGTGGAGAACGTGGACTCGATGGGGTTCGTGGTCCGTAGGTGGACCCAGTGCTCGGCCGGGAAGTCATAGAACGCCAGCAACTCGTCCCGGTCGTTGATGATCTTCGCGACGGCCTTAGGCCACTTGGCGCCATAGGTGCGGGCGAACTTTTCGATGGCCTTCTCGGCGTGGGCGCGGTCCTCAGCGTTGTAGATCTCCTGCAGCGCTTTCGCCGCGCCCGGCTGCGCGGACTTCGGCAGGCAGTTCGAGGACCGCTACCACTCGCTAGTTCGGAGAAGGTGCGCTGTGCCGGCGGTGCAACTCCCGGCCCGGGGTCGTTGGAGGCGGCGCTTCGCTTGCCTGCGGGGTTGTTCCAGAGCCTGGCGGGCGATGCCGGCGTCTGCGCCGAGCAGACCCTGCCGAACAGCGCGGCCCCGCCCAGGGAGCGGAACGCCGTCTCGCGATCGACCACAAACAGACGGTAGCCAGCCGGGGCGGCTACAGGCCGGCCGAGTCGAGCATGTTCAGCACGATCTCGATGTTCTCGATGGCGGCCCGCATCAATTCCCGGCCCCTCTTCAGCTCCTCGGCATAGGGGGCGAAGGCGCCGATGTCGCCGGTCGCGGCCGCCTCGTGGGTTGCGCCGATCATGCTCAGCAGGCTGTGCATCCCCTCGGCGGCGTTCAGGGCGGCGACCGGTATCGGCCCGGAGTTCGGGTCCCTGGCGACCAGCTGCAACGGGATGCTCGCCCGGTAGACCTGCCAGCCTATGAAGGCCATCCGCACCGCAAGGTCGTTGTCCCAGCCGTCGACGGCCTTCAGCTGCTCGCCCAACGCGGCGAACCTGTTCTCGTCGTCCAGCTCGATCACGTCAGCGAGCATCGCCTCCCTCTGCGCCAAGCCCAGCAGGGCGTTGACCAGCCGTACCCGGGCGATGCCGGGGTCGCTGAACTGTGCGGCGTACTCGGCGTGCTCGGCCGCTGTGAGGTCGCCGAGGAATCCCAATGCGGTCAGGGCCGCACCGATCTGCTCCACCGTCACTGGTGTGTACTCGTTTCTCATACCGGCACGCTACCGGTCCCGGGCCGGGCGTAGGGGGCCAATGCCCGGACCGTTCGACCCGGAACCGGGTCCGCACTCACGGCGTCGATACCACGGCATGGCCCCTTTGCACCCACCTCGGAAGCGGCCGCGATTTCATCGGTCGCCTCGCCGCGAACGCCCGGGCCGCCGACGGCGATCCGGGCGGCCGGGCCTCGATCGTGACCCGCAGCAGCTGGCGCGGGGCGTCCTCGGGACCGATGAACAGGGCGGTGACCGGCACGGGGAAGGGTCCCCTCGCACGAAGGGGGCTACCGGCCCCAGGCCTCGAACTCGTAGATGCGGGCGGCCGGATCGGTGGTCCGGGTGGGCTTGGTGACCGCCGGCCGGACGTAGCGGGCGGTGGTGTTCACCGGATGGGTGGTGGTGCCCGCCGTGTTGCCGGTCACGGTGGCGACCGTCGTCCAGGGGTCGGTGGTCTTCGAGCGGACCTGGATGGAGAAGTCCCGGGTGTTGTACGAGGCGCTCTCGCTGCCCGCCTGGCCGAGCGTGCCCGCCGCGTTCTGCTCACCTGCGACATTCGGTGGCGACACCGGCAGGCTCTCGATGCCCTGAACACCTGGGGTCACGACACCACCGGCCTTGCCCGGCCCGGCGACGAGGACCGCAGCCCGTACGTCACTGGCCGGTCCTGGGGCGGCGGCTGGCACCTGGAGAACCCGTCATTCTGATCGTCAGACCAGGAACCCAGGCCGACTACCCGCGAGGGCATGCGCCGGTGGTGTGGCGTAGACGCCGATGGGGGGTGCGCGCCACGGGCAATGGAGTGCGGCGCACGGCCTGCCCGATTCTCCCAGGGCCGCCAGGGGCCCGTTGCCGGTCCGGTGGCCGCGGTGTTGCCGGTCCCGTCGAAGCGGGAGTTGGTGGCCGCGCTGGTGTCCGTTCCGGCTGATCCGTGGTGGGAGGTGCGGGTGGTCCACGCGAAGCTCTACCCAGCGAAGGACCGGAAGGCGTGATGTGTTGGCGGGCGTGGCGCGGGTGCCTGGCTGGTGTTGCCCTGTACGGGCGGCTGTTGTGCTGGGGCCTTGCCGTTGTCGGGCCGGTGGCGAGTGGCGTCGGTTCGTGTTCCGGGTTCACCGGTTCTGGGGGCGCGCCATGAAGCCGCGGTCGGGTAGTGCGGGCAGGCGGTGGCGGTCGCGGGTGTTCTCGTCGAAGTCGTCGAGGAAGCCGTGGAGGACGTCGGCTAGGTGGGTGAGGGACTCGACGGTGAACAGGACCGGTTGGTAGCCGGCGACCTGGTAGGGGAGGTGTACGGCCTCGGTGAGGTTCCACGGGCGCAGGTCGGCGCGAGTGAAGCGGGCGAGTTCGCCGGAGGAGGACAGTAACGCCGCTCCGTAGGCCTTCGGGTTGCCGGCTTCGAGCAGGACGCCGTATTCGAGGGTGAACCAGTACACGCGGCTGATCAGGTCGAGGGCGTCGGCGGAGTCGACGCGTGCGGCCGCGGCGCCGACCGTGCGGTAGAGGTCGGCGAAGAACGGGTCGGCGAGGTGGATGCCGTGGCCGAACACGTCGTGCAGGACGTCGGGTTCGGGGGTGTAGAGGGGCATCGCGGGGTGGCGCACGTACTGCACGGCGTGGAAGAAGCCCTCGGCCATCGCTCCCAGGAAGCGCTTGTTCGCAACGATGCCGCCCGCCAGGGTGAAGCGGAACCCTGTAAGGGCCTGCAGGGCGTCGGAGACCTCGGCGTGCTGCGGTACGGCGTCGGCAGGTACCGGGGCGCTCGCCCGCGCGGCGAGGACCTCCCGGCAGGCCCACTCGTCCTGACCGGCCCGCACCGCGGTGTGGACCGTACGCCAGGTGGCGTGCTCGGCCGGGGTGTAGGCGACGGGCCCGTACGGGTCTCCCACCCGGTGCCCGGCGGCCGTCGCCGTGATCCTGCTCCGGCGGCGCACGTAGGCGGGGTCCGCGAACCCGGGGTGCCGGCTCGCATGGCCCAGCCGCGATCCGTCCGCGTTCAAGGGCGTCAGGTTCTCCCAGTCGACCATGACGCGATCCTGGCAGGTGGAGTGCCACGCATCCAGCCCCGCTTTCCTCCGGCCGGAGTGCCCGAAGTGTGTGCAGGCCCGTGCCGCAAGGGACTGGGGCCCGTCTGGTGCTGCCGGTTCCGACGCAGTGAGGTTCCCCCGAGGTGCGGAAGGTTGCCCGAGATGGCCTGATGGGTCATGAGAAGGGAGCCTTTGTGATGGCTGCTCAGATGAAGTACCCGCCCGAGTTGCGCCGGCGCGCGGTGGAGATGTACCGGGTCGCCGATCCGAAGCCGGTTATCCGGCAGATGGCCCGCGATCTTGGGGTGCACCACGAGGCCCTGCGGAACTGGATCCGCCAGGACGAGGCAGATCGGGGCGAGCGTGACGACAGGCTCACCACCGCCGAGAAGGAGGAACTGGCCCGCCTGCGCAAGGAGAACGCCGAGCTCCGCCGGTCCTGCGAGATCCTCAAGGCCGCCTCGGCTTTTTTCGCCCAGGAGCTCGACCCGACCCGGCGACGGTACTGAAGCTCATCGACGAGCACCAGGACCGCTTCGGGGCCGAGCCCGTCC
>NZ_JBHVVI010000021.1:0-93603 GCF_042883685.1 Kitasatospora sp. NPDC058190 | reverse complement strand
ATTTCGGTCCGGGCCGCCTCCGTCTGTCGTCAGGGCCGTGCTGTCGCGGAAGCGTCCTCGTCGGCACCGAAAAGGGCTTCGGGGCCGGCGGCGAGGGTGGCGAGGTAGAGCTCGGCGACGGTGTCGGCGAACCCGCCGGGCAGGACGTCGGTCCGTACGGTCACCCGGAGACGGCCGGTCGGGTGGTGGAAGGCCTCGACCGCCAGCGGTGTGCCCTGGTCCTGGGCGAGGCGGTCCTCGGCGAGCTCGACCGAGCAGCCGGGGAGCGCGAGGGCCGCGCGCTCGAAGTCCTGGAGGAGGTAGAGCGGCAGGGCGATCAGGTTGTGTACGTCGGGCCGGGCCTTGCCGAGTTCGCCGATGGTCTCGGTGAAGGGGAGGTCCTGGTTGGCGAGGGCCTGGTTGATGGTGGGGGTGGGGTTCTGGTGGGGGGCGGTGCGCAGCACGACGGGGTTGATCCGGCTGGTGACGGCCCGGTCGAGGAGGCGCTGTCCGCGCTTGGCGACGGGCGCGATGATGCCGATGTCGGTCTGGCCGGTGAGGCGGTGGAGGACGTGGGTGTAGACGGCGACGTGGTAGGCGAAGGGGGTGTGGCGGTGGGTGTGGGCGTGGGTGTTCCAGGTGTCGAGGTGGGTTCGGGGGATGAGGTGTTCGGTGCCGTGGGTGGGGCCGGTGGGAGCGAGCGGGGTGGCGGGAGTGCCGGGGAGCCGGAGCTTGGGGAGGGTCCGTAGTCGGTCGCGCCAGTAGGTCCTCTGCGGGGTGAGGTCGGGGGTGTGGGCGGCCTGTTCGAGGTGGATCTCGTGGAGGGTGGGGGCGGGGTCCCGCCAGACGGGCGGGGTGTCGTCGAGGCGTGCCCGGTAGGCGGTGTTGAGGTCGTTGACGAGGACGGTCTCCGACCATCCGTCGAAGGCGATGTGGTGGATGGCGAGGCCGAGGAGGTGGGTGTCGCGGTCGGTTCGGGTGAGGGTGGCGCGCCAGTTGTGGCCGGTGGCGGGGTCGAGGGGCTGCCGGAGGTGGTGGTCGGTGGCGCTGAGGGCGTCGTGGGGGCCGGTGGTCGGGGGGAGGTGCCGGATGTC
This sequence comes from Kitasatospora sp. NPDC058190, assembly GCF_042883685.1. NCBI lineage: Bacteria > Bacillati > Actinomycetota > Actinomycetes > Kitasatosporales > Streptomycetaceae > Kitasatospora > Kitasatospora sp. NPDC058190. The sequence goes on along the minus strand of NZ_JBHVVI010000021.1, from coordinate 92,530 downwards.
GGGGGCGGTGGGGTGCTCCGGGACGGTGGCGGTGGGCGGGTCGGTGGGGCGGTAGTGGGCGTGGAGGGTCTGATGGCGGTGGTGGAGGTCGGTGAGGGCTCGGGTGAGGGCGGTGGTGTCCAGGGGACCGGTGATCCACCAGGTGAGGAGGCAGGTGGTGGTGGGGGTGGCGTGGGCGAAGTTGGCCTGGCCGGTGGTGAGGGGGATGCCGGTGGAGGGCGCGCCGGTCGGGGGTTCTTCCCGGGGGAGGCCGGCGCTCTGGGTGGCGAGCCAGTGGTGCAGGCCGGCGGGGGTGGGGGTGCGGTAGATCTGGGACACGGGGACGGGGTGGTCGAGGGTCCGGGTGAGGCGGCTGGCGAGTCGTGCCGCGTCGAGGCTGTTCCCGCCGAGGGCGAAGAAGTCGGCGTCGGCGTCCTGGGCTGCGGTGGGGGTGAGTTGGGCGAAGGCGTGGGTGATGTGGTCGAGGGCGGTGCGGGGGGCGTTCGCCGGGTTCTCGGTGGTGTGCTCCGTCGTGGTGTTCCGAGGACTGGGGTTGTGGGTGGCGAGGGCCTTGTGGTCGATCTTTCCGTTGCGAGTGAGGGGGAGGGTGGGGAGGTGTCGGATGTGGCGGGGGACGAGGTAGCCGGGGAGCTTCTGGGTGAGGACGGCCTTGACGGTGTCAGGGGTGACGGGGTGGTCGGGGTCGGTGACGTAGTAGAGGGCGAGGTCGGTGGGCTGGCCCTGGGAGTTGGTGATGGGGGTGACGGCGGTGCGATGGATGCCGGGGATCCGGTTGGTGGTCTGTTCGACCTCGCCGGGTTCGATGCGGTGGCCGCGGATCTTGACCTGACGGTCGTTGCGGCCGGCGTAGTGGAGGGTGTGGTCGGGGCTCCGGTGGCCGAGGTCGCCGGTGCGGTACACGCGGGTGGGGCGGCCGTCGAGGGTGAGGGTGGTGAACTTCTCCTCGGTGAGGTCGGGGTTGTCGAGGTATCCGTGGGCAAGGCCGTGGCCGGCCAGACAGATCTCGCCGGTGGTGCCGAGGGGGACGGGCCGGTCGCCGTCGAGGATGTGGACGGCGCTGTTGGTGAGCGGTGTGCCGATCGGGATGCCGGTCGGGTTGTCGAGGTCCGCTGGGGTGATCCGGTGCGCTGAGACCAGGGCGGTCGACTCCACCGGCCCGTAGCCGTTGGACAGTTCGATCTCCGGGAACCGGTCGAGCAGCCGGCGGATGTGTTCGACCGAGACGGTCTCGCTCCCGGTGAGCACCCAGCGCAGTCCCTCGAAGGCGTCGATGTCCTCGTCCACCACGACGTTGAAGACGGCGGTCGGCAGCACCGCCATGTTGACGCCGTGCTCCTTGACCAGCATGCGCAGCAGCTGCGGCTGCATGATGTCGTCGGTGAGCACCGAGGTGCCGCCGCAGAGCAGCGGGCCCCACAGGTCGAGGATCGGCCCGTCCCACTGGAACGGGAACAGCTGCGGGATCACCGCGGTGCTGTCGTACGGGGCGAAGGTGCAGTGGTCGAAGAGGCGGGCGGTGCCGTGGTGGGGGAGGACGACGCCCTTGGGTGTGCCGGTGGAGCCGGAGGTGAAGCAGACGGCGGCGGGTGCGTGGCCCGGGGTGGCAGGCGCGGTGTGGGTGTGCAGGGCGCCCTGGGGCGGTCCGGGTGCCCACGTGGGGACGGGCCAGGCGTGGGTGTCGTCGGGGGTGGTGAGATGGAGCGGTGCGTCGAGGCGGGTGAGCAGGTCGGCGCGGCGCTGGTGGGGCCACTTGGGGTCGAAGGCGGCGTAGGCGGCGCCGCGCTTGAGAATGGCCAGGAGCAGGGCGACGGTGGTCGGGGTGCGCGGCAGGCCGAGGCCGACGTGGTGGCCGGGGCCGATGCCGCGGGCTTCCAGCTCGTGGGCGAAGTGGTCGGAGAGCCGGTCGAGTTGGGCGTAGGTGAGACGCTCGTCGGCGTGGATCAGGGCGGTGCGGTCGGGGTGGTGGTGCACGCTCCACGCGAACAGTCCGTGGATGGTGTCGGCGCGCTGGTACGGCTCGATCATGTCAGGTGCCTTCTCGGTGAGTGGTCCGGTGCGGGGTCAGACCTGGGTGCGCGAACGCCGGTGGGCGAGCGCGAGTAGGACCGTGCCGAGCGCCAGGTAGCCGCTGAGGGCCAGGAGCTGGACGGTTCCCGGGGTCTCGCCGAGCTGGGTCTGGTGGGCCAGCTGGCCGAGGTGGTAGGTGGGCGTCAGCTTGGCCGGGACCTGCAGCCAGCCGGGGAAGGTGTCGACCGGCCAGAGCAGCCCGCCGAGGATGTTGAAGCCCCAGACGCCGACGAGCACCGGTAGGGCGACGGTTTTCTCGGTCAGCACGAGGCCGCAGGCGCAGCCGAGCAGGCAGTAGACGGTCGAGCCGGCCCAGAGCGCGAGCACGGTGCCGGCCAGGTGCCCCGCGCTGATGCTGATGTCGCCCAGTCGGCTGCCGGCGAGCAGGACGCCGGTGGCCGAGAGTAGGCAGAGCGGGACGACGGTGAGCAGCCGCATGGCGAGGTAGCCGCGGCCGCGGGACGGGCCGGCGGCCAGCTGGCGGTACCAGCCGCTGCTGCGGTCCTTGGCGATGGCGGTGGCGGTCCCGGACAGACCGGCGTAGACCACGCCCACGGCAGCCATTGAAACCAGTACGTAGGTCTTGGAGTCGAGGCCGTCGGGCGGCTGCCGGACCAGTTCGTCGGCGATCAGGAGGCAGGTGGCGATCGGCGAGATCAGGACGGAGATCAGCATGGTCGGGTCGCGGAGCAGCCGTAGGAGCTCCAGCCGGTACAGCAGCGTCATCAGGCGGTCTCCTCGGAGTCGGTGGGCAGCAGTGGGGCGAGCGCCTCGGCCAGGCCCGGGTCGGCGATCCGCAGCCGGGTGAGCTGGAGGCCGGCGGCGTGCACGGCGGCCACGGTGGCGTCGGAGTCCGTGCTGAGCAGCCGGAACCCCTGCTCGGCAGCGCTGGTGGCGGCGGCCACGCCGGGGAGTTCGCGCAGCTTGGCGAGTTCGGCGTCCGGGGAGTCGAAGGTGATGAGCCGACCCTCGACCCGGGTGGCGAGTTCGGCGGGGGTGGAGTCGACGCGGACGGTGTCCGGGCTGAGCAGCAGGACCCGGTCGGCGATCCGTTCGGCCTCGGTCGGGTCGTCCACGGCGAGCAGGACGGTGTGGCCGTCGGCGTGGTAGGCGCGGACGACGCCCCAGAACGCGGCCGCGTCGTCGGGGTGGAGTCCGTCGGTCGGATGGTCGAGGATCAGCAGCTCGGGCCGGTGAGTGAGGGCGACGGCGAGCCGGACCAGGGCCCGGCCGCCCGCCGGGAGCCCCTCGGTCCGTACGCCCGACAGCTCGCCGATGCCGCACAGTGCGGCCAGGTCGGACTGGTCGAGGGGGCGCGGACCGAGCCGTCGGGCCACCGCCAGCACCCGGGCGACGGTGTGGCCCGCGGGCAGTCCGCTGCCGGCTGGCAGTCCGGTGGCCGTCGCGGTGCGGACGGCCTCGGCGGGCGGCAGGCCGAGGACACTCAGGCCGGCCGCCGGGCGCAGTCCCAGTAGCCGGTCGAACAGCGCGGTGACGTCGGCGCGTGAGCCGAAGAAGGCCACGGCGGTGCCGGGTTCGACGGTGAGGGTCCAGGGCGGGCCGGTGAGCCGCACCGCGGCGGGGGTGTTCGGTGCCGCCTCCCGCGACACCTGGGCGCAGCGGCCGGGGGACGGTGACAGGGGCATGGTGCGCTCCCAGGGGTCGGGCGGGTCCGGTCCCGTCCGAGCCGGTGTGGACCGGCGGCCCGGGCCGGGCCGGAACCCTCGGGTCAGGATGCGGTCGGACGATCAGCCAGAAGGGCGGTGAGCGTGTCGAGTTCGGGCCGGTCGAGCTCCAGGTCGCCGGCGTCGGCGTTCTGCCGCAGGTGCTCGTCGCTGCGACTGCCGGGGATCGGGACGAGGTGTGGGTCCTGGGCGAGCAGCCAGGCCAGGGCGAGGGTGGCGAGCGGGACGCCGTGGCGCTGCGCGATCCGGCGGGCCGGGTCGAGCCGGGCGTGGTCGCGGGCCAGGCTGCCGGTGGCGAAGCGCTCCTGGCGGCGGCGGTAGTCGGCCGGTCCGAGCTGATCGGCGGAGGAGAGCGTGCCGGCCAGGAAGCCGCGGCCGAGCGGGCTGTGCGCGACCAGGCCGACGCCCAGCTCGCGGGTGGTGGGCAGGACGTCGTCCTCGAGGCCGCGCGACCAGAGAGAGTACTCGCTCTCCAGCGCGGTCACCGGATGAACGGCGTGGGCGCGGCGGAGCAGGTCGGCTGGGACCTCGGAGAGCCCGATGTGCCGGACCTTTCCGGCCTCGACCAGGGCGGCCAGCCCGCCGATGGTCTCCTCGATCGGGACGGCGGGGTCGGGCCGGGCCAGGTAGTAGAGGTCGATGCGGTCGGTGCCGAGCCGGGCGAGCGAGGCGTCGCAGGCGCGGCGCAGGAAGTCGGGGCTGCCGTCGAAGGCGGTGGGACGGGAGCCGTCGGTGAAGACCGCGCCGCCACGGGTGGCGATCACCGCTTCGTCCCGGCGGCCGGCGACGGCGCGGCTGACCAGGCGCTCGATCTCGCCGCCGCCGTAGAAGTCGGCGGTGTCGAGCAGGGTGATGCCGAGGTCCAGGGCGGTACGGACGGCGCGGACCGCCTCGTCGGCGCCCACCGCTCCGTATCCACCGGTCAGGCCGAGCGTCCCCAGGCCGACCGCGCCGGTGGTCAAGCCCTGACCGGTGCCCAAGGTCCGCTTCCTCAACGCCGTTCCCCCCATTCGGTTCGTACAGTCGGCCGGAACGCTAGGTGCGCCGCCTAGAGATCGGCTGGATCCCGCGAGGAAGCGGGCTGGGGGATTCGGTGCAGGAGTGTTCGACCGCTACTCCAGCGGCTGTGTAGAGCTGGTGGTCAGGGTCGTGGGGAGAAAGGTCGGGGCCGGTCCTCCGGGGACGGAAGCCTCGAGCCCCGCCGCACCCGAGACGGAGGATCCTCGTGACGGAGAAGAGCGAGCCCCTGGTGGCCGAGTACAGCATCGTGGTGAGCGCGCCGGCCCAGCGGGCCTTCGCGCTCATCGAGGACGCGGTCCGCTGGCCGCAGTACTTCACCCCGGTCGTGCACACCGAGCGGACCCAGGAGTCCGCGGACCGCGACGAGCTGAGGATCTGGGGTCTGCAGGGCGAGAACGCGGTCCGGGTCTGGACCGCCCGGCGCGTCTTCGACCGGGCCGGCCTGCGCATCTCGTTCACCAACGAGCCGGCTGTGGCCCCGCTGGCGGCCAGCGGTGGCGTCTGGTTGTTCACCGACGAGGGGGACGGCACCAGCCGGGTGACCGTGCGGCACGAGTTCGCCATGCTGCCGGACGCGGACGTGCCGGCCGAGCGGGTTGCCGAGGAGCTCGGTAAGCACCTGGGCAAGCAGCTGGAGGAGCTGAAGCTCGCCGCCGAACTGGGCGATGAACTCGACCACCTGGTGGTCGACTTCGAGGACCCGTTGTTCATCGGCGGGGCGGTGGAGGACTCCTGGACGATCCTCTACGAGGCCGACAAGTGGCCCGAGCGGCTGGCGCACGTGCACAAGCTGACGATGACCGAGGATGTCCCGAACATCCAGTTCTTCGACATGGACACCACGACGCCGGACGGTCGCGGCCACTTCACCCGCTCGGTCCGGGTCTGCCTGCCGCACGGCAGGATCGTCTACAAGCAGATCACTCCGCCGCCGCTGCTGACCGCGCACACCGGTCACTGGGCCTGGGCGGAGACGCCGGAGGGCCACCTGCTGAGCTCCCGCCACACCGTGACCATCAACCCGGCCAAGCTCGCGCTGCTCGGTGAGGGCACCACGGTCGAGGACGCCCGCAAGTACCTGCGCCGCGTGCTCAGCACCAACAGCATGACCAACCTGCGGCTGGCCAAGACCTACGCCGAGGAGCGCGCCAGTGTCTGAGCCGGTCGGACGCGGGACCGTCCCGCGGGCGTTCGGCACGCGTCCGGAGCCGGTCGTCCTCGACCGGCTCCCCCGCCGGGCGGCCGCGAACTGGCCGGACCGCACCGCCCTGGTCTGCGGTAAAAGGAGCCTGACGTTTCGTCAGCTCGATGTGGAGGTGGACCGGTTTGCCCGGGCCGTCGCCGCCGCGCTGCCCGGCGCCGGGGCGGTGGTCGGTGCCACCACGGTGCTCAGCCCGGAGTTCGCGGCGCTGTACTACGGCATTGCCCGGGCCGGCCAGGTGATCGTCAGCGTCAACCCGTACCTGCCCGCACCCGGCCTGCGGCACGTGCTGGTGGCGTCCCGGACCCGGCTGCTGTTCGCGCCGTCCGCACTGCTCGGCCGGCTGGCCGAGATCCGCGGCCGACTGCCGGACCTGGAGAGGGTGGTGGTGCTGGACGGGCCCGGCGACGGGGCCGGCGCCGAGACCCTGGCCGAGTTCCTCGCCCGGGGCGAAGGGGCCGGCGACCCGGCGCCCGCGACCGGGGTCGAGGGCCCCGGCGGCCTGCACTTCACCAGCGGCACCACGGGCGCGCCCAAGGCCGTGGTGCTGTCGCACCGCAACCTGACCGTGAACGCCGCCCAGATCGCGCACGCCCACCGGATCGACCACACCTCCGTGGTGGCCAACCACCTGCCGCTGTACCACCTGATGCACCTCAACTCGGCGGTGCACGCGGGCGCCACCCAGGTGCTCTGCCCCGGCGAGGACCCGGTCGAGGCCTTTGTCGCCGCCGAACGGCACGGTGCCGTACGGCTGTTCAGCCTTCCGATGCGGCTGGCCCGGCTGGCCGCCGACCCGCGGTTGCCGAAGCTGGGCGCCGGGGCGCTGGAGGCGATCCTGTCCGGCGGCAGCGCGCTGCCGCAGGCGGCCGCCGAGGCGCTGTCGGACCACTTCGGCATCCCGGTGCTCCAGGGCTACGGCCTGGCGGAGACCTCGCCGGTGACCCACACCGGCGTCATCGACGACCCGCGGCCGGGCTCGGTGGGCCCGGTGGTGGCCGACACCGAGTGTCGGATCGTCGATGTGGACACCCGGGTGGCCCTCGGCCCCGGCGAGCGTGGTGAGGTGCAGGTGCGCGGCCCGCAGGTGATGACGGGCTACCTGGACCCGGCGCTGCCCACCGGTGTCGACGCCGACGGCTGGTTCTCCACCGGCGACATCGGCACGGTCGACGAGGACGGCTTCCTGTACCTGGTGGACCGGCTCAAGGACGTGTTCAAGCACGACAACTGGCTGGTCTCGCCCGCCCAGATCGAGGAGGTGCTGGCCCGCCACCCCGCGGTCGCGGACTGCGCGGTGGTCGACCGGCCGGACGGCCTCGGCAACGGTGTGGCCCACGCCTTCGTGGTGATCCGCCCGGGCGGTGCGCCCGATGTGCTCGACCGGATCACCGCCTTCGTCAACAGCCGGGTCGCCTACTACGAGCGGATCCGGCACATCACCGCGCTGGACACTGTGCCCCGCTCGCCGAACGGCAAGATCCTGCGCGCCGAGCTGCGGGCCCGCTCGGCGGCCGGTGCCGCCTGACCACCCCAGACCCGAGAAGAGGAACCATGATCACTCTGATCAACCAGCTGACCGTGACCGGCAGCGAGGAGGAGTTCCGGAGCATCTCCGCCGAGCTCAACGCCTTCATGTCGCAGCAGCCCGGCTACCGCAGCCACACCCTGCTGCGCTCGGTGCGCGAGGCCGGCTCGTACGCCGAGATCGCGCAGTGGGACGACGCCGCGTCGCACCAGGCGGCCGTGCGCACTGAGGACTTCCAGGCGCTGATCAAGCGGCTGGCGCAGGTCATCGCCAAGCCGGCGCCCGGCCTCTACGAGACCGTCACCGCGCACCACGCCTGACCGGATCCGGCCCCAACACAGGAGGATCGATGAGGAATCAGCCGCAGGTGCTCGTCGTCGGGGCCGGACCGGTCGGCCTGACGGCCGCGCACGAGCTGGCCCGGCACGGCCTCGCCGTACGGCTGGTGGACGCGGCCGCCGGGCCGGCGACCACCAGCCGGGCGATCGCCACCCACCCCCGCACGCTGGAGACCTACCAGCAGATGGGCGTGGTGGACGAGATGCTCGACCTCGGTCGGCGGATCGAGGGCTTCACCATGTTCAAGGGCGGGCGGCGGCTGGTGCGGCTGGACGCCGACTACAGCCGCAACCCGACCGCCTACCCGTTCACCCTGAGCATCGACCAGGTCCGCACCGAACAGATGCTGCGGTCCGCCGTCGAACGGCTCGGGGTCAAGGTCGAGTGGGGCGTCCGGCTGGAGGAACTGCGCCAGGACGCCGACGGGGTCGAGGTCGTCCTCGCACACGCCGGCGGCGAGCGGGAGACCGTCCGCACCTCGTGGCTGGTGGGCTGCGACGGCGGCCACTCCACCGTCCGCAAGTCGCTCGGACTGCGGCTGGTCGGCGACTCCAACGACACCTGGCTGCTCGCCGACGCCAGGGTCACGGTGGACCTGCCGGCCGACAGCATCTACTGGATGCACGCTGGGGCCGGCACCCTGATGCTGGTCCCGCTGCCCGGCGACCGCTGGCGGATGCTGGACACCGCCGAGACCGCGTACGACGGCGACGGCGTCGTGATCGCCGCCCGCTTCGCCCGGAAGCTGTCGGCCGCGCTCGGCCGGCCGGTGCGGGTGGACGAGCCCGAGTGGGTCTCCGTTTTCACCGCGCAGCAGCGGATGGTCGAGCGGATGCGGGTCGGCCGGGTGCTGCTCGCCGGCGACGCCGCGCACGTGCACAGCCCGGCCTCCGGGCAGGGCCTGAACACCGGCGTCCAGGAGGCGTACAACCTCGCCTGGAAGCTGGCGATGGTGATCGAGGGCCACAGCAGGGAGGCCCTGCTGGACAGCTACGACGCCGAGCGGCTGCCGATCGGCGCCGAACTGCTGAGGTCCACCCGCAACGCGACCCGGCTGGTGGCGCTGCGCGCTGCCCTGGCCGGGGTGTTCCTGCCGGTGTTCTTCTCGGTGGTGCGGACCGTCACGCCGCTGCGCAGGAAGATCCAGCACAAGGTGCTCAGCGCCATGTCCGGCCTCGCGCTGGGCTACCCCGAGTCGCCGCTGACCACCGCCGACGCTGCCGGGGCCGAGCCGGCCGGCCCGCGGCCCGGGTTCCGGATCACCTCGGTGCTGGCGGCCGCGGAGCCGGGGGAATCCCTGGCCGCGATGGTCGAGGAGTTGCGCGACACCCGGTGGACCCTGCTGCACGTCCCGGCCGACGGCGACGCCGGCTTCGGTCGGGAGGCGCAGGCACGGTACGGCGCGTGGCTGTCGGTACGGACGGTCGGCGGCGGCGAGGACGGCGTCGCCCCGCTGCCCGACCCGAGCGGGCGGCTGCGCCGGGCCCTGGCCGCGCGGCCGGGCTCCTGGCTGCTGGTCCGGCCGGACGGGTACCTGGCCGCCCGGGGCGGCCGGAGCGATCAGCGGGAACTGGACCGGGCGCTCGACGGCGCGCACCTGGTCGGCCGCGGAGGACGGCAGGCGCCGGGTGGCGCGGCGGAGGCAGAGGAGAGGAAGGCATGAACACGCAGGTAGTCGTCACCGGGATCGGAGTGGTCGCGCCCGGCGGCACGGGGACCAAGGCGTTCTGGGAGATGATCACGGCGGGCCGCACCGCGACCCGGGGGATCTCGCTCTTCGACCCCGAGGGGTTCCGGTCCCGGATCGCCGCCGAGTGCGACTTCGACCCGGCGGCGAGCGGACTCGGGCCGCAGGAGGTCCGTCGGCTCGACCGCGCCGCGCAGTTCGCCCTGGTGGCGGGCGCGGAGGCGGTCGCCGACTCCGGGCTGGACCTCGACCGGACGGACCCGAGCCGGATCGGCGTGATGCTGGGCAGCGCGGTGGGTTGCAGCACCAGCCTGGAGCGCGAGTACGTCGTCACCAGCAACCGCGGGGCGAACTGGTTGGTGGACCACCACTACACCGTGCCGCACCTGTACGACCAGTTCATCCCCAGCTCGATGGCGGGCGAACTGGCCTGGTCGGTCGGCGCGGAGGGCCCGGTGAGCATGGTCTCCACCGGCTGCACCTCGGGCATCGACGCGATCGGGCACGCCGCCCAGCTGATCCGCGAGGGCGTGGTGGACGTGATGGTCGCGGGGGCGACCGACGCGCCGATCACCCCGATCACGGTCGCCTGCTTCGATGCGATCCGGGCGACCTCGCCGCGCAACGACGACCCGGAGCACGCCTCCCGTCCGTTCGACAACACCCGCAACGGCTTCGTCCTCGGCGAGGGCAGCGCGGTGCTGGTGCTCGAGAGCGCGGAGCGTGCCCGGCGCCGCGGCGCCCGCCTGTACGCCGAACTCGGCGGCTACGCCACACGCAGCAACGCCTACCACATGACCGGTCTCCACCCGGAGGGGCGCGAGATGGCCACGGCCATCGACGAGGCCCTCGCCCAGGCCCGGCTGGACCCGACCGCGGTCGACTACGTCAACGCGCACGGCTCCGGCACCCGGCAGAACGACCGGCACGAGACCGCCGCCTTCAAGCGCAGCCTCGGTGACCACGCGTACCGCACGCCGGTGAGCTCGATCAAGTCGATGGTCGGCCACTCGCTGGGGGCGATCGGTTCGATCGAGATCGCCGCCTGCGCGCTGGCGATCGAACACTCGGTGGTGCCGCCGACGGCCAACCTGCACGAGCGCGACCCCGAGTGCGACCTGGACTACGTGCCGCTGGCCGCCCGGGACGCCCGGCTGGACGCGGTGCTGACCGTGGGCAGCGGGTTCGGCGGCTTCCAGAGCGCCATGGTGCTGCGCCGGCCGACAGGGGTGGCGGCATGACCGTGCGCACCGTGGTCACCGGGCTGGGCGTGCTGGCGCCGAACGGCGTCGGCCTGGAGGAGTACTGGTCGGCGGTCCTGCTCGGCCGCAGCGGCCTCGGCCGGGTGGAACGCTTCGACCCGTCCGGCTACCCGGCCCAAGTGGCGGGCGAGATCAAGGGGTTCGAGGCCGCCGAGCACCTGCCGGCCAAGCTGCTGCCGCAGACCGACCGGGTCACCCAGCTGTCGCTGACCGCCGCCGAGTGGGCGATCGCCGACGCCGGCGTCGACCCGGCCGGACTCCCGGACTACGGGGCCGGCGTGGTGACGGCCAGCAGCTCGGGCGGCTTCGAGTTCGGCCAGCGGGAGCTGGAGGCGCTCTGGGCCCGCGGGCCCAAGCACGTCAGCGCCTACCAGTCCTTCGCCTGGTTCTGCGCGGTGAACACCGGTCAGATCTCCATCCGGCACGGCCTGCGCGGCCCGAGCGGAGCGGTGGTCTCCGACCAGGCCGGCGGCCTGGACGCGGTGGCCGGGGCCCGCCGGGCGGTCCGCCAGGGCACCGGGCTGATGGTCACCGGCGGCGTGGACAGCTCGCTGTGCCCGTGGGCCTGGATCGCTCACCTGGCCGGCGGCGGGCTCACCACCCGACGGGACCCGCAGCGCGCCTACCTGCCGTTCGACCGCGAGGCCGACGGCTACGTCCCCGGCGAGGGCGGAGCGATCCTCGTGGTCGAGGACGCCGAGCACGCCGCGGCCCGCGGCACGACCCGGGTGTACGGCGAGGTCGCCGGGTATGCCTCGGGCTTCGACCCGCGGCCCGGCTCCGGCCGGCCGCCCGCCCTGCGCCGGGTGATCGAGGCCGCGCTCGCGGACGCCGGGCTCGCGGCCGGGGACGTCGACGTGGTCTTCGCCGACGCCGCCGGCCTGCCGGAGGCGGACGCGGCCGAGGCGGCGGCGCTCACCGAGGTCTTCGGGGCACACGGCGTCCCGGTGACCGCGCCGAAGACCATGACCGGACGGCTGTACGCGGGCGGTGCCCCGCTGGACCTCGCCGCGGCCCTGCTGACCATCCGGGACGGCGTCATCCCGCCCACCGTCCACGTGGAGCACCCCGTCGACGAGTACGGGCTCGACCTCGTGCTGGGCGAGCCGCGGGCCGTCGAGGTCCGCACCGCGTTGGTGCTGTCCCGCGGCAGGGGCGGTCACACCTCCGCGATGTGCCTGACCGCGGCCTGAAGCCACTCACCCGACCGATACGGCAGCCCGGCCCACCGGCCGGGCGGAGAGCAAGGAGCACCATGACCGAGATCACCGTCGACGACCTGCGCCGGATCATGCGCGAGGGCGTCGGGGAGCGAGAGGGCCTCTTCGACGGCGACATCCTCGACCGCGGCTTCGCCGAGCTGGACATCGACTCGCTGGCGCTGCTGGAGACCGCCACCCGGATCGAGCGCGAGTTCGACGTCAGCCTGCCGGACAGCCTCGTCACCGAGGCCGCGACGGTCGGCGGGCTGCTGGCGATGGTCAACGAGGCGCTGGCGGCCCAGGTCGGCTGACAGCCGCTCGCCACGGATCCTCGAGCCGGTTTCGAGGCGGCGCTGACAGCCTCCTGTCCAGCCGGGGAGCACCGGCCCGCGCGGTGACGTCCCCGCGCATCAGCGACATCACGATGCATCGGTCACAGCACGGCGCATCCGGTGACACCCCCGTGCGCCCGGGACACCCACCCAGCGACACCCCGTGCGGTGACACCCGCGCGCGACCAGGAGAGGCGAGCACAGTGCAGAGCGAATCGAGCGCGGGCCGACTCGACGGCCGGGTGGCGCTGGTCACCGGCGCCACCCGGGGCCTCGGCCTGGCCATCGCCCGCCGGCTGGCGGCGGCCGGGGCCACGGTCCACCTCAACTACGCGCACAGCGAGCAGGACGCGGCGGCGGCCGAGGCCGAGCTGGCCGGGCTGCCCGGCCGGGTCGTCCCGGCCCGGGCGGACGTGACCGACCGGGCCGAGCTGGCCGCCCTGCTGAACCGGATCGGGGAGCAGGACGGGCGGCTGGACATCCTCGTCCACAACGTCTCGTCGCTGCACCCGATGACCCCCGGCGAGCCCGACCCGGTGGGCGTGCACGCGGACCTGGCGACCGCGCTGGACCCGTTGCTCCACACCGCCGGAGCCGTGGCCGGGCTGATGCCCGCGGGCGGCCGGATCATCGCGGTCTCCAGCATCGGGGCCCGCGCGGTGGTCCCCCGCTACCTGGCCGGCGGCGTCGCCAAGGCGGCGCTGGAGAGCCTGGTGCGGTACCTGGCGGTCGGGTTCGCCGCCCGGGACGTCGCAGTCAACGCGGTGTCCACCGCCAAGCTCGCCAAGGGCGGCGAACCCACCCCGCAGGAGCAGCAGATGGCCCGGCGCTCGCCGTCCGGCCGGCTCACCGTGCCGGACGACGTGGCCGGGGTGGTGGAACTGCTCTGCGGCCCGGCGGCCGGCTGGATCCGGGGCCAGACGATCACGGTGGACGGCGGGCAGGGCCTGCTCGCGCCATGAAGCCCGCGACGGGCGGGAACCTTTGACGGAGGACTGAGACGGGTGAACGGGATCGATACGGACGTCTGCGTGGTGGGCGGCGGTCCGGCGGGGCTGGCGCTGGCCCTGCTGCTGCTCCGCTCCGGCGCGCGGGTGGCCGTGGTGGAGCGTGCCAAGTCCTTGGAGCGCGAGTACCGCGGCGAGATCCTGCAACCGGGCGGCCTGGCGGTGCTCGAGGCGCTGGGAGTGCTCGACGCGATCCGCCGGCGCGGCGGCTGCGAGCTGACCGGCTTCCAACTGTGCGATCGGAAGCGGGTGTTGATGGACATCGACTACACCCGCCTGCCCGCCCCGCACAACCGGCTGCTGAGCCTGCCGCAACACCATCTGCTGGCCGAACTGCTCGCCGCCTGTGAGGAGTTCGACACCTTCCGGAACCTGGCCGGGCACCCCCTGCGGGAGCTGGTCCAGGGCCGCGGCGGCGCCGTGACCGGCGTGGTGGCCGCGGCCCCCGACGGGCCGGTCCAGGTGGACGCCCGGCTCGTGGTCGCCGCTGACGGCCGCTACTCCAAGGCGCGCCGGCTCGCCCGGATCGACGCCGGCCGGCTGGACGTCTTCAAGCAGGACGTGCTCTGGTTCAAGCTGAACGCCCCGGGCGGGGCCACCGGCAAGGTGCGGATCTTCCGCACCGGCGGCAGCGCCGTGATCGTCCACGACTCCCATCCGGACCGCCTCCAGATCGGCTGGAGCCTGCCGCACGGCAGCTACAACGAGCTGGCCCGGGAGGGCCTGCCGGCGGTGCGGGCGCGGCTGTGCGCAGCGCTGCCCGAGCAGGCCGCGCTGATCGAGGAGCAGCTCGACTCCACCAAGCAGCTGACGCTGCTGGACGTCTTCGCCGGTTCGGCCGAGCGCTGGGCCGCGGACGGGCTGCTGCTGATCGGCGACGCCGCTCACACCCTGGGCCCGCTCGGCGCCCAGGGCATCAACCTGGCCCTGCAGGACGCGGTGCTCGCGCACCCCGTGGTGCTGCGGGCCCTGGACGGTGGCGACGTCGGCGCCGAGGCCCTGTCCGCCTTCGAACGAGCTCGGCGGCCCGACATCGAGCGCGTCCTGAAGATGCAGAAGATGCAGGCCAAGGGCATGTTCGCCGAGCCCAACCCGGTGGCCGACCTGATCCGCCCGGCGGTGGCCGGACTGATCGGCCGGTCCCCGATCGGTGCCCGGATCACCCGCCGGATCGCCTTCGGCAATCCGGACATCCGGGTCCGCACCGATCTCTTCGCGGCGGCCTGACTCCGGGCCGCGGCACCACGACCGCGTCACTTCGCACGATCGACCCATTCTGACCATTCGGGAGTACCCAGTATGAAGATCATCGACATCTCGGTGGCCGTCGACGCCCAGGCCTGGGAGCCGGACCCGGTGACCCACGAGATCATGACCCCGGCCGAGGGCGCCGCGCACATGGCCGAGGAGATGAAGGAGTTCGGCCTGGAGATCTCGCCCGCCGACCTGCCGAACGGCGAGCTCCTCTCCATCGACACCCTGAAGCTGACCTCGCACACCGGCACCCACGTGGACGCCCCCTCGCACTACGGTTCCTCCGTCACGTACGGGGACGGTGTCCCGCGCACCATCGACCAGCTCCCGCTGGACTGGTTCCACCGCCCCGGCTTCGTGCTCGACCTCACCCGGGTCGAGGAGCAGGTCGCCGACGCGGAGTACGTGAAGGCCGAGCTGGACCGCATCGGCTATACCCCGCAGCCGATGGACATCGCCCTGCTGCGCACCCGCGCCTCCGAGTGGATCGGCACCCCGATGTACTTCTCGGAGTTCGTAGGCCTGGACCGCTCCGCCACCGAGCTGCTGCTCGACTACGGCGTCAAGGTGATCGGCACCGACGCGTTCAGCGTGGACGCGCCGTTCGGTGACATGATCACCCGCTACCACCAGACCCAGGACCGGGACGTGCTGTGGCCGGCCCACTTCCTCGGCCGCGAGCGCGAGTACTGCCACATCGAGCGCCTGGCCAACCTGGAGTCCCTGCCGAAGCCGTTCGGCTTCACCGTGGTCTGCTTCCCGTTCAAGGTGGCCGGCGCCGGCGCCGGTTGGACCCGCGCCGTCGCCGTCTTCGGGGACGAGGACTGATCATGGGACAGCTCTTCACCGCACCGGCCGGACTCGTCGAACTGCGGGCCGGGATCGAACAGTTCTACGCCCGGCACTTCCATCTGCTGGACGAGGGCAAGGCGGCTGAGTGGGCCGGGGACTTCACCGAGGACGGCGCCTTCTTCCCGCCGAACGCCCCCGAGCCGCTGCGCGGCCGGGCGGCGCTGGTGGCCGGCGTCGAGCGGGCGCACGCCGAGTACCGGGGGAAGGGTGAGCAGCGCCGGCACTGGCACGGCATGGTTGCGGTGTACCCGCGGGAGGACGGCACCGTCCTCGTGCGGTGCTACGCGCAGATCATCGTCACCCCGCGCGGGGGCCAGGCCCGGCTGCACCTCAGCTGCGTCTGCGAGGACGTGTTCGTCGTCGAGGACGGCGCGCTGCTGATCCGCGAGCGCCGGGTCTCCCGCGACGACCTGGACTGACGGGGCGTCAACCACCCGGAATGGCCCGCCGAAAGGCCCCGGACCACCGCTGGAGCGGGAGTCCGGGGCCTTCGCGCTGCTTCCGCCCGAGCGGCGGACGGGTCAGACGGCGGCCGCCGCCAGCAGCTCGCGCGCCAGCTCGGCCGGGCTCGGGCGGTCGGCGATCTCGGCGCTCAGCGCGGCGGCGGCCGCGCGGTGGCCGGGGGCGTCCAGCAGGGACTCGACCGCGGCCCGGATGGCCGCCTCGTCGGCGGTCCTGCCGTCCAGCGCCAGCGCGGCGCCGCTCCGCGCCATCCGGCGCGCGTTGACCGACTGCTCCACGGTGAACGGCAGCGCCAGCTGCGGGACGCCGACGGCGGCCGCGGTCATGCCCCCGCCCGCGCCGCCGTGGTGCACCACCGCGTCGCACGTCGGCAGCAGCAGACCGAGCGGGGCGTAGCCGAGCACCCGGACGTTGCCGGGCAGCACCGCCCGCTCCTCGTCGGTCAGCGCCGCCGGGTCGCAGGCCAGCAGCACCTCGGCGTCCAGCCCGCCGAGCGCGGCGGCGATCCTCGGCACGAGGAAGGAGCGCGGGCCCAGCAGCCCGGCCAGCGAGTTGCCCCAGATCACGCAGATCCGCGGCCGGCGACCGCGGCCGCCCAGGCCGGCGGCGGCCGCGGCGCCCGGGCCGTTGTACGGGACGTAGCGGACCGGCAGCCGCTCGCCCGTGAAGGGCGCGGCGATCGACGGCGGGCAGGGGTCGATGATCCGCCCGACCAGCTCGGGGCCCATCGGGCCGACGCCGTGCCGCGCGAAGCTCTCGGTGTGGTCCTGCGGGACGAGCGTGGCGCCCGGCTCGTCCTCCGCCGGGCCGACCGGCCCCCACAGGTGGCACAGCGCCGGCCGGCCCAGCACCTGGGCGGCCAGCACGCCTTCGAGGCTCATCAGGTCGTGCAGTACGAAGTCCGGCCGCCACTGCCGGGCGAACTCGACGGTGTCGTCGAGGCTCCGGCGGATCGCGGTGAGGTTGCGCTGCTGGTTCTCCCGCTTGTAGCGGGGCCAGTCGAAGTCCGAGAGCTTCTCCAGCACCCGGCCGGTGACCGGGTGCAGCGGCATGCCGAGGGAACGGTCGGCCCCCTCGCCGAGGGCGGCGAAGTAGTGGAAGATCCGGCCCCGGACGAGCATGTCGGGGCCGTCCAGGAGGGGCACCGGGACGAGGCCGGCCCGGCTGACCGAGCCCGCCTCCTCGGGGCTGCACACCACCCGGACCTCGTGGCCGGCGGACTGCAGGGCCCAGGCCATCGGAACCATCGGGAAGTAGTGCGCCGGGTAGTCGGAGACGGCGAACAGGATGCGCACGGTCGGGTACTCCAGTCGGTTATCGCAGGGACACCCGGTCGGCGGCCAACTCGGCCAGCACCGGGACCAGCTCGTCGGGGGTGGGACGCTCGCTGTGGGCCGCGCCGAGCGCGGCGGCACGCTGCCGGTAGGACGGCGCGCCGAGCAGTTCGTCGACGGCGCCGGTGATCGCCCCGGCGTCCGCCGCGCTGCCGCGCAGCGCCACGCCCGCGCCGGAGGCGGCGATGCGCTCGGCGATCAGCGCCTGCTCCTGCCCGAACGGCAGTGCCAGCTGCGGCACCCCGGCCGCCAGGGCGGTCATCGCGCAGCCCGCGCCGCCGTGGTGGATCACCGCGGCGCTGCCCGGCAGTAGTCGACTGAGCCGGTGCCCGCGCAGCACCCGGACGTCGTCGGGCACCCGGCCGAGCAGTGCGGCGTCCTCGTCGGACAGCGCCGCGACCACGTCGAGCCCGAGCCCGGACAGCGCCCGCAGGATCCGCGGGACGACGAAGGATCCGCGGCCGAAGATCCGGGTCAGTGAGTTGCTCCACACCACGCAGACCCGGGGCCGGCCGTTCGGTGCGGGCGGCGGGCCGTCCGGCCGGGCGCCCTCGTACGGGACGTAGCGGACGGCGAGCCGTTCGGCGCGGGTGCGCGGGGCGACCTGCGGCGGGCACGGGTCCACCACGTACCGCAGCAGGTCGGCCTCGGCGGGGATGCCGAGCCGCTCGCGGGCCGGGGCCGGCAGGTCGGGCGAGAGCGCCTCGAGGCCGTGCGAGGTCTCGTCGGTGCCGGTGGGGCCCCAGAGGTGGCAGACCGCGGGGGCCTGCGCCAGATGGGCGGCGAGCAGGCCCTCCGGGGAGAGCAGGTCGTGCAGCACGAGGTCGGGGCGCTCGGCTCGGGCGAAGCCGGCCACCGCCTGGGCGCGGGTGCGGCCCCGATCGGCCTCGGCGGCCGCGTGCACCGGGGCGTGGGCGGGCCAGTCGAAGCCGTCCAGGTCGTCGAGTTCGGCGCCGGTGAGCGGGTGGAGCAGCGGCAGGCCCGGGTGGTGGACCCGGCCGGCCAGCGCGTCGAGGTAGACGCCGAGCCGGGCCTGGACCACGGTGTCGACGTCGGTGCCGCAGCCCACGGCGGGCAGGCCCAGCGCCTCCACCTGGCGGGCGTGCCCCTCGCCGCACAGCACGGTGACCCGGTGGCCGGCCCGCCGGAGGGCCAGGGCCAGCGGGATCATCGGGTAGTAGTGCCCGGCGTAGTCCGAGACGGTGAGGGCGACCTTCATCGGGCCGCGCCCTCGGGGCCGGCGGCGATCCGCTCCAGGGTCTCCACCAAGTCGGCCGGGCTGGGCCGGTCGAGGTTCTGGTCGCGCAGCTTCTCGGCGCCACGGCGGTGCGACGGGTCCTCCAGCAGCGCCCGCACGCTGCGGCGCAGTTCCTCGGCGTCGGTCCGCGGGCCGGACAGCAGGCGGCCGCCGCCCGCGGCCTCGATCCGTTCGCCGTTGGCCCGGTACTCGGCCCCGAAGGCCACCACGAGCTGGGGCAGGCCGTGTGCGGTGGCGGTGAGCAGCCCGCCGGCGCCGCCGCTGTGCACCAGCAGGTCGGCGGTCGCCATCAGCAGGTGGAGCGGGCAGTGCTCGACCACGGTGACGTTCGACGGCAGCGGGCCGGTCTTGGCGAGGCCGGCGGCGTTCATGGTGAGCACCACGTCGACGTCGAGCCCGGCGAGCGCGTCGAGGATCATCGGGACGGCGAAGGAGCGGGCGCCGTACAGGTGCGGCAGGGTGTTGCTCCACATCACCACCACGCGCGGCCGCTCGGCGGGCCGGGCCATCCACGGGTCCATCCCGCCGGGGCCGTTGTACGGCACGTAGCGCAGCGGCAGCCGCTCCGCGGCGGTCGGCGGGGCGAGGTCGGCGGGGCAGATGTCGATCACCCGGTCGATCAGCGCGCGCCCGGTCGCGGTGATGCCGTGCCGCTCGAACTCACGGCTGTAGTGCTGCGGGACGAAGTCCAGCCCCCAACCGGTCTCCTCGGTGCCGATCGGGCCGGTCAGGTGGCAGAGCGCGGGCACGCCCAGCACCCGGGCGGGCACCACGCCGTCCAAGTGCAGCAGGTCGTGCAGGACCAGGTCGGGGCGCCAATCCCGGGCGAAGTCGACCATCGCGTTGATCCGGCGCCCGGCCTTGCCGGCCTCGGGGCCGCGGATCGAGCGGATGAAGGCGTCGACGTCGAACTCGTCCGGATGCCCGAGTTCGGCGCCGGTCTCCGGGTGGACCAGAGGCAGTTCGAGCTCGGCCGGCGCGGTGCCGGCCCGGACGGCCTGGTGCAGGCCGAGGCGGGCCCACATCAGCATGTTGACGTCCTCCAGGACCGGGACCGGGGAGAGGCCCGCTCCCTCGACGTGACTCTGCTGGGCGGTGCCGCAGACCACCCGGACCTCGTGGCCGGCCGCTTGCAGCGCCCAGCCCAGCGGGACCATCGGAAAGTAGTGCGGCAGGTAGTCGGAGACGGCGAACATCACACGCATGCGCTTGGGGCTCCTGTGTCGTGACGGGGGTTCTACGGGGCCGGCCGGGGCCGGCTCAGGGGATGCCGGCGGCCAGCGCCTCCAGCCGGGGCACCAGGGAGACCGGGGCTGGGCGGGCCGCGTTCTCCCGGCCGATCAGGTCTGCGGCCGCGGTCAGCCCGGGGTCGGTGACCAGCCGTCGGACGGCCTCGCGGAGGTCCTGCGGGGTGCTGCCCGGGCCGTCCAGCACCAGACCGGCACCCGCGGCGGCGATCCGGGCGCCGTTGCCGTACTGCTCGTCCGAGACCGCGATGGCGAGCTGCGGCACCCCGGCCGCCAGCGCGGTCATCGCCGATCCGGCGGCGCCGTTGTGGATCACCGCGTGGCATGAAGGCAGCAGCAGGTGCAGCGGGGTCTGCTCCAACAGTCGGACGTTGTCCGGTAGTCCGCCCAGCCGGGCGGCGTCCTCCGTGGTCACGGCGAGCAGTGCCTCCACGTCCGGGAGGCCGCGCAGGGCCTCGACCAGCCGGGGCACCAGGAAGGAGTCGGGGCCGTACACCTTGGTCACCGAGGTGCCCCAGACCACGCAGACCCGGCGCCGGTCGGTGGGCGGCAGCGGATCGCGGCGCAGCCGGTCCGGCAGCCGGCCGGGCCCGTTGTACGGGACGAAGCGGGTCGCCAGTCGGGCGGCCCTGGTCGGCGGCGCGAGGGTGTTCGGGGTCGGGTCGATCAGGTGGCGGACCTCGGCGCCGGTGCCGCGCAGCTCGAAGTGGGCGAAGTCGGCGTCGATCCGCTCGGGCCGGTAGTCCATCCGGTCCTCGGTCTCCGCGTCGGCGACCAGGCCCCACAGGTGGGCGACCGCGGGGACGCCGGCGTGATCGGCGACGATCCGTCCGTCCAGGCTGGCCAGGTCGTGCACCACCAGGTCCGGCTGCCAGCCGGTGGCCAGTTCCGCGAGCAGCCGCCCGCGGCGCTCCAGCCAGCGGGAGTTGAGCGCGGTGGCCCCTCGCAGGAAGCCGTCCAGGTCGAACTCGTCGAGGCTCGCCATCGGCTGCCCGGTCAGCGGGTGCACCGGCGGGAGCCCGGCGGCCCGGCTGAGGCCCTCGCGGGCCCGTAGGTGGTTGTTCATCCGCGCCTGCACCACGCCGGTGTTCTCCAGCAGCGGCAGCGGGACGAGCCCCGCCTGTTCGGCGGCCCGGGCCACCCCGGACGAACAGAGCACCCGTACCTGGTGCCCGGCGGCCTGCAGCGCCCAGCCGAGCGGCACCATCGGGTAAAGGTGCCCGGTCCAGTCCACCGTGGTGAACAGCACCCGCATTGGTCGGTTCCCCCTTCCGTCCTGATCGGGCCGCACCGGCCCGGGCCCAGCCTCGGGGTGGCGGCTCGAGCACCGCTGGAGGGGTAACTGCGGCTACCTCCAACCGGATTGCAGCAGCCTTCGAGGCGCGCTTCCTAGCGTCGGCCGCGGGTCCGGGCGTCCCCCGCGTGGGCCCGTCCGGGACGCATCACGAGGAGCTGTCACATGGAGATCATCGGACGGGGATTCATCGCTCAACACGTGGCCGCGATCGCCGACCGGCACCCCGGCGTCCGGCTGCTGGCCGCAGGCGTCTCTCGGACCACGACGGCCGGGGAGACGGACTTCCGGCGTGAGCGGGAGCTGCTGGAGGACGCGATCGACGCGGGCCGCCGGGACGGCCGGCAGGTGGTGTTCCTCTCCACCGCCTCCTCCGGGGTGTACGCCGCCGCGGGCTGTGCGGGGCGTGAGGACGAGGCCGTCCCGGCCACCCGCTACGCCCGGCACAAGCTGAGCCTGGAGCGGCTGCTGGCCGACTCCGGCGTGGACCACCTGGTGCTGCGGCTCTCCCACCTGGTCGGTGCGCACCAGCAGCCCTGGCAGCTGATCCCCTCGCTGGTCGCGCAGTTGCGCACCGGGCGGGTGCGGGTCTGGCGCGAGGCGCAGCGGGACCTGCTGGACGTCGACCACATGGTGTGGATCACCGACGCGCTGCTGACGGCGGGCGTGCGCGGCGAGGTGGTCAACGTGGCCTCGGGGCACCCGGTGCCGGTGGAGGCGATCATCGCGCACCTGGAGCGCCGGCTGGGGCTGACCGCCGAGCTGGAGTGGGTGGACCGGGCCGACCCCGGGGTGATCAGTGTGGCGAAGCTGCACCGGCTGGTCCCCGGGGTGCGCGGGCTCGGCTTCGGGCCGGACTACTTCCGCGCCGTGCTGGATACCCGGCTGGCGGCGGACCGCGCTGTGGTGAGCGGGAGTTGAGTGTCCTGGCGGGTCCGTTCAGCGCCGACCCGCGGCCGCCAGCCGGAGGGTCGGCAGCAGGGCCGCCGGGGTCGGCGCGTTGAGCATCTCCCGGCGCAGTCCGGCGGCCGCCGCGCGCGCGTCGGGGGTGAGCAGCCCGGCCAGGTGGTCGCCGAGCGACTCCGCAGTGGCGGTGGCCGCGTCGTCTCGGCGCACCGAGCGGTAGCCGGCGAACTGCTCGGTGGAGAACCGCTGTTCCGGCGAACCGGGCAGGATCAGCTGCGGCACCCCGGCGAAGGAGGCGTGCAGCAGCGTGCCGTTCCCGCCGTGGTGGACGACCGCTGACGCGCCGCGAAGCACCGCCGACAGGGGCGCGCCGGCCACCAGCCGCACGTGCCCGGGCAGGCCCGCGAACTGCTCCTCCTCGCCCGGCCGGACGACCAGCAGCAGCTCCGTGTCCAGACCGAGGGCCGCCCTCATCAACGGGGAGCGGGTGAACTCCGAGCCGCCCGCGAAGTGCTCCGAGCTGGTGGTGGTCCCGAAGGTCACCACCACCCGGGGCCGCTCGGGTGCCGCGTAAAGCCACTCGGGCACCTGCCCGTACGGGCTGTGCGGGACGTACCGGACGGCCGAGCGCCGAGGTCCGTGGACCGGCCAGGTGGCCGGCGGGGTCGGGTCCAGGGTCCACCAGTGCGGGTCGCCCGGGCGGTCCAGCCCGTACCGGGCGTAGAGCTCCCCGAAGGACTCCGGGAGGCGCTCGGTGAGGGTGGCGCCGCGACCGACGATGTCGACGCCCCACAGGTAGCGGACCGGGAGGGCGCCGACCACGACCGCGGCGACCGGCGCGGCGAAGCAGGCCGGGTCCCACACCACCACGTCCGGACGCCACCGCCGGGCGAGTGCCACCAGCTCGTCCAGCATGGCGGCGGCGACCTCGCAGTAGGCCGACTTCGGGTCGTAGCGCACCGCGCCGCCGCTGGTCCGGGCGCGGTCCAGCAGCTCCTGGTTGCGCCGGTCGAACTCGCCTGGCGGGCCGACCGGCACCACCGGCAGGCCGGAGCGGGCGGCGGTGGCGGCCAGCTCCGGCCCGGCCGCGACGCACACCTCGTGCCCGGCCGCCAGCGCGGCCCAGGCGAACGGCAGCATGGTGAAGTGGTGCGTGGGCACCGCCGAGGTGGCGAACAGCAGGCGCATGGTGGGGCTTCCCTTCGGTGGGGTGGCGGGCGTCAGGCCTGCGCCGCGGCGCGTACGGCGTCCACCAGCTCGGCCTGGCGCAGCAGGTCCTGGTCGGAGGCGGCCCAGGTGGCGGGCCGCTCCGGGCCGCCGGCCGCGGCGAGGTCGCGGGCGAACGCGGCGGCGATGTTGCGGAACTGGTGGTCCGCGGCGAGCTTCACGGTCTCGACGCCGTCCGGGCGCTCGATCCGGATGCCCCCCTCGTGGTCGGCCGGCGGGGTGAACGCCCAGTCCACCACCATCCGGCCGGTGCTGCCCCAGACCTCGTAGGCGTTGCGGTAGTGGTGCTCGAAGCCGAACGCGAGCTGGGCGGTGACCCCGTCGGGATTGGCGAGCAGCGCGACGCCGGCCACGTCGACGCCGTCGGGGCCGGCGGTGCGTAGGTGGGCGCCGACGACGCGCAGGTCGTCCCCGAGCAGCAGCCGGGCGGCGCGCACCGGGTAGACCCCGACGTCCAGCAGCGCGCCGCCGCCGAGTTCGGGGCGGTAGCGGACGTCCGCGGCCGGGAGCGGCGGGATGCCGAACACCGCGGTGACGGAGCGGAGTTCGCCGATCGCACCGTCGGCGAGCAGCCGGCGCACCTCGTCGTGCCGGTGGTGGTGGGTGAACATCAGGTTCTCCCGGAGCAGCAGGCCGCGCTCGCCGGCCAGGGCGACCAGCTCGCGGGTGTGCCCGGCCGAGCCGGTGAGCGGCTTCTCGGCCAGCACGTGCTTGCCGGCCCGCAGCGCCCGGGCGACCCACTCGTGGTGCAGGCCGGTCGGCAGCGGCACGTACACCGCGTCCACGTCCGGACGGTCCAGCAACCGCTGGTAGCCGTCGACGACGGGGACGCCGAAGCGCTCGGTGAACCGTTCGGCCGAGGCCGGATTCCGGCTCGCCACCGCGGTCAGTTCCAGGCCCGGCACCTCGGCGAAGGCGGGCAGGGTGCGCCGCCAGGCGATCGAGGCGGTGCCGAGCACGCCGATCCGCACCGTCATCGCCGCACCGCCCAGAGGCTGTGCAGCGAGGCGACCAGGCTGCGCGCCTGGACGTTGACGTAGTGGCTGTGCCGCAGCAGCTCGGTGAGCAGGCCGACCGGCACCCAGCGGAAGTCCGTGGACGCGGGCGGCTCGAAGGACTCGTCGACCTCGATCACCCGGTAGCGGTTCAGCGCGTGGTGGAAGCGCCCTCCCTCCTCGGAGAGCAGTGTGTCGTAGATGATCGACGCCGGGTCGGCGTCCACCGCCATGGCCAGCAGCGGCGGCCAGCTCTCCGGTGGCAGCCCGGTGTAGTTGGAGACCGTGGCCTGCACGGTCGGGGCCAGCTCGATGGTGTCGCGGTAGCCGGGCTCGACCCGGATGTGCAGTAGCGCCTGGAGCTCCCCGGCGACCCGTCGGACGTACATCGCGACCAGGCCGTCCTCGCACGGGGCGATCAGCGGCTGGGTCCAGGAGGCGACCTCGCGGCCGGTGGCGGCCACCGAGACGGCGATCACCCGGAAGTACCGGCCCTCGTCGTGGGCGATCTCGGTGGCGGTCCGGTGCCAGCCCCGGACGTCGTTCAGCGGCACCTGGTGTGCCTCCAGGAAGTACCGGGTCCGGGCCTCGGTGAACCAGCTGAGCAGTTCGGCGTGGCCGAGCGGGTTCGGCCCGGAGGGGTTCAGCGGGTCGGTGCCGGGCGGGGCGAACGGGACGCAGGACAGCACCGTGCGGGCGTCCATGTTGACCAGGTTGTCGTGCGAGAGCAGCTCGAAGAGCTGGTGGAAGGTCATCCAGCAGTAGTCGGGCCCGATCTCGATGTCGTGCTCGATCTCCACCACCATGTTGCGGTTGCGCTTGCCGTGGAACCACGCGCCCTGCTCGGACTGCAGGACGTCCACCAGGACGCGGCTGCCGGGCACCCGGTCGAGGAAGTACTCCAGGTAAGCGGTGGCCGAACCCCGGTGTGCCCGCGTGTAGTTGGAGCGGGTGGCCTGCACGGTCGGGGAGATCTGGAGGAGGTTGACGTTGCCCGGCTCCATCTTGGCGGACATCAGGCAGTGCAGGACCCCGTCGAACTCCTTGACCAGAATCCCGAGGATGCCGATCTCGGGTTGGTTGACGATGGGCTGCGACCACTCCGGGACGGGCCCGTAGTCGGTCTTCACCCGCAGGCCCTCGACGCTGAAGAACCGGCCGCTGGCGTGGGCAAGGTTCCCGGTCCCCGGCTGCGCGGTCCACTGGTCCAGCTCGGCGAAGGGTATCGGGGTGACGGCGAAGGTGTGCACGGCCATTCGGTCGGCGAGCCACGCGTGCACCTCCTCCGTCCGGTGCAGTCCGCGTCCGGCGGCGAGGGCCGAGGCGGTGAAGCGGGCGGTCGGGCTCCATGGTCCGGCCTCGGCGGGCGGCGGGGCCATACCTGCGATGGATGTCACGGGACGTCCTCCCTGGTGCGCGCCAGTGCACGCGGGCGATGGTGAGTCGATGCTGGGGCCGGGGAATCGAGGACCGGTCGAGTGCGGGCGGGTGGATCGGTCGGTCGCCGGCCCGGCCGGCCCGGTCGGTCATCCGCGGATGGCGAACCGCTCCAGTTCGCCGGCCAGCTCGGCCGGGGTGGGCTGCTCGGCGTTGCCTGCGGCGATCTCCCGGGCGCGGGCGGCGAAGCTGTCGTCGGCCAGCAGCTCCCGGCACCGGTCGAGGACGTTCTCGGTGCTCAACTCGTCCGGTTGGAGCGAGAGTCCGGCCTTGACCCCGACGATCCGGCGGGCGTTCTCGAACTGGTCGACCAGCTGCGGGGTGATCAGCTGCGGCAGCCCGGCCAGCGCCGTGGTCATGGTGGATCCGACCCCGCCGTGGTGCACCACGAGGTCGCAGTTGGGCAGCACCAGGCCCAGCGGGAACCAGCCGGCCGCCCGGACGCCGTCCGGCAGCGGCCGCCACATCCCGGTGAGGTCGTCGGCGACACCGACCACCACCTCGACACCGAGGGACGGCAGTGCCTCCGTCCACTCACGGAGCATGCCGCGGAAGTCCCGGCGGCCGTGTCGGGGCAGCACCCCGCCCAGCGTGACGAACACCCGAGGCCTGGCGCGTTCGGTGAACACCCAGTCGGGCGCGCTGCCGGTGCCGTTGTACGGCACGTACCGCATCGGCAGGCCCTCGGGCTCCGGGCCGGTGCGCAGCCCCGGCGGGCAGGTGTCGATCCGCAGGTCGGGGTCGGGCAGTGCGGGCAGGCCCAGCCGGGCCAGCTCGGGGGCCAGCTCCAGCTCCACGAACGGCCGGAACTCGGGCATGCCCATGATGCCCCAGCCGTGCTCGACCCACGGCACCCCGTGCCGGGCGGCCGCGAGCGGGCCGGCGAAGTCGTTCGGCTCGCAGATGACGAGGTCCGGCCGGAACGCCTCGACCAGATCGAGCGTGCGGTCCAGCAACAGGGCCGCCAGCCGGCCCCAGGCCCGCCCGCCGTGCTCCTTGCGGTCGCGCGGGTCGCGCGGTGGGGCGAGGGGCCGGCCCTCGCGGTCGTGCAGCATGAACCGGTCGAACTCCACCGGCGGGGCGAACCCGGCCGCGGACAGGCCGGTGCGGGCGATCGCGTCCGAGAACCCCTCGGGAGCGCTGACCAGCACCTCGTGGCCGAACGAGCGCAGCGCCCAGGCCAGCGGCACCATCGGGAAGTAGTGCCCTTCCAGGGCCGAAGTGGTCACCAGTACGCGCATTTCACGACTCCTCAGGACGGCGATGCGTCCTGCCTATCAGCGGCCCGCATGGCCTCGGCCCGAGCACTGCTGGAGAACGCGTGGAGGCTCGCTCTCGACTGTCTGACGCGCCCCTGACGGGCCTTCACCGGACGGCGGGGACTGGCTAGATTCGCCGGGAAGGCCCCTGGCCCAACGGCCGGGGGCGTGGTTGCGCCGGCCCGGTCCGGGTCGGGCCAGGGGGAAGGACGGACGCGGCCATGGGGCGTCTCACCGGCAAGGTCGCACTCATCTCGGGCGCCGCCCGCGGCCAGGGGGCCGCCGAGGCGCGCCTGTTCGTGCGCGAGGGGGCCAGGGTCGTGCTCGGTGACATCCGGCACGAGGAGGGCCGGGCGTTGGCCGAGGAGCTCGGCTCCGACGCCTGCTACGGCGAACTGGACGTCCGCGACGAGGACGCCTGGCGCGCGATCGTCACCCTGGCCCGGGAGACCTACGGTCGGCTCGACGTGCTGGTGAACAATGCCGGCATCGTCCGCCACCAGCCGTTGGAGCGCACCTCGGTGGCCGACTACCGCGAGGTGGTGGAGGTCAACCAGATCGGCGTCTTCCTCGGCATCAAGTCGGTGGTTCCGGCGATGAGGGCGGCTGGCGGCGGCTCGATCGTCAACACCGCCTCGATCGGCGGCCTTTCCGGGATGCCCGCGATGTCGGCGTACTGCGCCACCAAGTTCGCGGTGGTCGGGATGTCCCGCTCGGCCGCGATGGAGCTCGGCCCGTCCGGCATCCGGGTCAACTCGATCTGCCCGGGGCACATCGATACCCCGATGAACGACCTGCCCAGGCTCAACACCCAGTGGCTGACCCGTGGCCTGCCGCTGCGTCGCACCGGGACCGCCGACGAGGTCGCGGCGCTCGCGCTGTTCCTGGCCAGTGACGAGTCCGCGTACTGCACCGGCTCGGAGTTCGTGGCCGACGGCGGCCGGCTGGCCGGCACCCCGCTGGTCTGACCCGGCCCGGTGACACGAAGGGCCCGCCCAAGCGGGCGGGCCCTTCGTGTCACCGGCTCAGGCGGGGGTCCCTCGCCGGTAGCAGAGGCGGGCCAGCAGGACGAAGCCCGCGGTCCAGGCCAGCAGGACCACCACGTCACTCGGGTGGAAGTCGCCACCCAGCGCGATGTTCTGGCTGATGGAGGCCCAACGGTTGGTCGGCAGCACCTTCGCGACGTCCTTCAGCGCGTCGGGGAACTGGTCGACCGGGATCCAGAGCCCGCCGAGGGCGGACAGTCCCAGCACGGTGGACATCACGGTCGGCCCGGCCGACTGCGGCGAGCTGGCGTAGCCGAGCGAGAGCGCCAGGACGGCGAACGGCAGGCTGCCGATCCAGGTGAGCACGCCGATGCTCAGCCAGGTGCCGAAGCCGAGGTCCAGGTGCTGGGTGTACGAGCCGACCACGTAGACCAGCACGATCGAGGGCAGGCAGAGCACCAGCCCGCTGGCCATCTTGGCGAGCACCACGCCGCGCGCCCCCAGCGGGGTGGTACGCAGAAGGCCCGTCCAGCCGAGCGCCCGGTCGGCGGCGATGTTGCCGCCGTTGGTCACGGTGACCATGAGGGCCGCGTAGCAGGCCATGCCGATCATTGACAGGGTGTGCGCGCGGTCCGCCTCCGGGCCGGGGGGCTGGCCGCCCACCGTGCCGAACAGGAGGTAGAGCGCGACCGGCAGCAGGAGCGTCAGGACCAGGAAGCGCGGGTCGCGCTTGAGTCGCTGGAGCTCGAAGAGGAAGTAGTGCTTCACTGTCAGGCCTCCTGGTTCTCGGCGGCCGCGCTGGTGAGGGAGAGGAAGGCGTCCTCCAGGCTGCCGCCGGAGAGCTCCAGCTCGCGGACCGGGCCGCGGGTGGCGAGCAGCTCGTTGACGGTGGCGTCGGAGTCGGAGGTCCGCAGGTGGGCCCGTTCGCCGTGGATCTCGACGCTCAGCACGCCGGGCAGCCGGTCGAGGCCCTCCGAACTGTCCGTCCCGATCGAGAAGCTGACGGTCCGGGTGGTGAACCGGTGCTTGATCTCCTCGCCGGTGGAGTCGGCGGCGAGCTTGCCGTGGGTCATCACGACGATCCGGTCGGCCGCGGCGTCCGCCTCCTCCAGGTAGTGGGTGGAGAAGAGCACCGTGCGGCCGGTGGCGGCGAAGCGCCGGACGCCCCGCCAGAACAGCTGCCGGGCGTCGACGTCGAGGCCGACCGTGGGCTCGTCCATGACCAGCAGCTTCGGGTCGCCGGCCAGGGCGAAGGCGAACCGGACCCGCTGCACCTGGCCGCCCGACAAGTTGTTGACCTTGCGGTCGAGCAGGTCGGTGAGGTCGGCCGTTTCGGCCAGCAGGTCCAGCGGCAGCGGCTTGCGGTACAGGTTGCGGGCGAGGTTCAGCACCTCCCTGACCTTGGCGCTGTTCGGGTAGGCGCCCTGCTGGAGCATCGCCCCGATCAGCCCCTTGGATACCGCCTCGGCGGGCTCGTGGCCGTACACGCGGATCGAGCCGGAGTCGGGGGTGAGTAGCCCGAGCAGGGTGTTCACGGTGGTGGACTTCCCGGACCCGTTCGGCCCGAGCAGGGCGACGGTGGATCCGTGGGCGAGTTCGAGGTCCAGCCCGTCCACCGCCCGGACGTTCCCGTAGCTCTTGTGGAGTGCGGTGATGGTCACCGCCGCCTCGGTCTGTTGTGTCGGCATGTCAATCACCGTAGGTTTCCGGGCAGGCCGGGTAGTAGGGGTATCAGCCATCGATCGGCCGGGACAAATGTCCCGGCCCCGGTCGCCGGGATCAGGACTCCTGGCTCGGGTAGAAGTAGCTGAGCGGGGTCCGCTTCACCCAGGCCGGGACGGTGCCTTCGGCGTTCACGCCCTTCTGGACGAAGGCCAGGTTGTGGTAGCAGTGCAGGCCCACCACGTGCTGGTCGGTGTACGACGGCCGGTGGCCGCGCGGTTGGTTGGCCTCCTGGTGCTCCAGCCCGTCCAGCAGCTCCTTGAGCAGCCCGATGCTGGTGCCGGTGCCCGCCTGGGTGCCGCTGGTGCCGCCGTACTGCGGCCAGTACGAGGTTTGGATGTCCTCGATCGCGTACCAGCCGCCGGGGCGCACGTACGGGAACAGCACCTGGAAGGAGGCCAGGATGTGCGCGTTCACGTGGCTGCCGTCGTCGATCACGATGTCGAACGGACCGTGCTCCTCGGCGAATCGGCGCAGGTACTCGGCGTCGTCCTGGCTGCCGACGTGGGTGCGGATCCGCGGCTCGTCCGAGCCGGACTTGTCGTAGATGTCCAGGCCGTGGACGATCGCGCGCGGGAAGTAGCCGCGCCACATCCGCAACGAGCCCCCGCCGGCGGCCGGGTCGGAGTAGCCGCCGATGCCGATCTCCAGGATCCGCAGGGGCTCGTGCCGCAGCGGGCCGAAGTGCTGGTCGTAGTGCTGGGTGTACCAGTGCCAGACACCCCACTTGTCGCTGCCGTAGCGCAGCGCGAGGTCCCCGAGGTCGCGGTCGCGTCCGGCCATCGCGGCGTTCACGGTCTGGGCGGCCAGCGCGACCGGGTTGGGGCGGTCGGCCCGGCGCAGCGCCGTGGAGCCGATCCCGAACTCGCTCGGCTTCTCGCTGCTCTCCTCGGCCGCCTCGGCGCGGACGGTGACCGTCCGGGTGGCGATGCCATCGAAGGACGCCGGC
The DNA here is from genome assembly GCF_042883685.1 of Kitasatospora sp. NPDC058190. Classification (NCBI taxonomy): domain Bacteria; kingdom Bacillati; phylum Actinomycetota; class Actinomycetes; order Kitasatosporales; family Streptomycetaceae; genus Kitasatospora; species Kitasatospora sp. NPDC058190. The sequence continues at coordinate 62,018 of NZ_JBHVVI010000021.1, read as the reverse complement.
CCGTAGACGCTGCGGGCGAGCGGGAGCGCCTCGGTCTCGATCACGGCGTGGCCCTTGGCGGCGTCGCCGCTCTCGTGGTGGGCGCCCCGGGCGGAGACGGTGATCAGGAACTCCGCGGCCTGCTCGCCGTGGACCACCCGCACACCGACCGGGATCTCCCGGTCCAGCGGCAGCAGGTCGCACCGGCCGGCCGTCTCCGCCACCAGGACCTCGGCGAAGGCGGCGAGCCCGTGCTCGTCGATCAGGCGGAGCAGATCCCCCTCCCGCGCCGTCGCGGCGAGGATCAGCGACTCCACGGGGAATGCGGTCGGTTCGGTGGTCATGCGCGCCTCTCCAGGTGTGGGCTCGGGGACACGGACAGCGTTTCGGGCTGTCTTCGGGTCCCGGTTGAGGCCTGCTGGAGATCCGGCGAAGTGACGTGCGGGGTCGTGTCGGGGTGCGACCGGTCGGCGTCCCATAGCCCGTCCGACCTAGGGCCTGTGTGATGTCGTGATCAATATTGCGGTTTCGTGCTTACCCGGAAGCGGGATCCGGTAGGACGTTGTGTGTGACGCGTAGGCAACTCACCGACGAGCAGTGGACGTTCATCGAGCCGTACTTGCCGATCGGCGAGTACGGCCCGTATCCCCAGCGGCTGCGGGATCAGTTCGAGGGAGTGATCTGGCGGTTCCGCTCCGGCGCCCAGTGGCGGGAGATGCCCTCCGAGTTCGGTCCCTGGCCGACCGTCTACGGTCGCTTTCGGGTCTGGAGGGACGCCGGCGTCTTCGAAGCCCTGCTGGAGGGGCTGATCGCGGAGGCCGCGAAGCGGGGTGAGGTGGACCTGTCCCTGGTCAGCGTGGACTCCGCCACCGTGCGAGCCCACCACGACGCCGCCGGGATGCACCTCGACTCCGACACCATGAACGCCCTGGAGAAAGCCGCCGACGAGGCGGACAAGGCCCGACAAAAGGGGGAGGCCCGGAAGGACAAGACGGGCGGGACACCCCAGAGGACCCGGAGCGGGAGGAACGACGACGAATCCGGCGCCGGCGCAAGCTCCGGCTGAAGGCCGCCCTGCTCGGCCGCTCCAGAGGCGGACAGACCAGCAAGATCCACGTCGCCGGCGAGCGCAAGTGCCGCCCGCTGGCGCTCGTCCTGACCGAGGGACAGGCCGCCGAGAGCCCGCAGTTCATCCCCGTGCTGAAGAAGGTACGGGTCCGGGTGCCGGTCGGCCGTCCTCGCACCCGGCCCGACGCGGTCGCCGGGGACAAGGCCTACTCGTCCCGTGGCAACCGCGCCCACCTGCGCAAACGCCGCATCAAGGCGGTCATCCCCGAGAAGAAGGACCAGGCCGCCAACCGGAAGAAGAAGGGCAGCAAGGGTGGCAGGCCCGTCAGCCACGACGCCGAGCTCTACAAGGAACGGAACACCGTCGAACGCCTGATCAACAAGCTGAAGGCCTGGCGAGGCATCGCCACCCGGTTCGACAAGACCCCCGAGAGCTACCTCGCCGGCCTCCACCTCCGCGCCTCAATGATCTGGATCGATGCCCTCCTGCCGACCACTCGTTGATCACAACATCACACAGGCCCTAGGAGTGCGCGCCGCCGTGCCGGGTCGGCACGACGGCGCGCAGGAGGACGGGCGGCCGATCCTTCAGCCCGCTGCCGGACGGGTGGCGGGTGGGCGGCCGGCGGGTGTCTCGGCCTCGCCCGGGCGGACCAGGAAGGGAGCGAGCAGCTCGGGGCTCAGCCCGCGTACCACCGCTATGGCCTGCCGATCCGTCAGGTCCTGGGCGGACAGCTTCTGACGGCCCGCCGCGGTGGTCGCGGTGGGAGTGACCAGCCCGGCCCGGCGCTGGAAGAACGAGCGGCGCAGGTTCCATCCGATGACGCCCGCACCGTCCAGCGCGTACCGGCGGCGCACCAGCGAGCCGCGCCGGACCACCAGGGTTCGCCCGACCACGGTGTGGCCCAGGGCGCGGACCCGGTCCGCCGCGAGCAGCACCGGGAGCGGCAGCAGTACCAGCGGCAGCGGCTGGGCCCACTCCGGGGCGAGCCACAGCCCGAGCGCGGACAGCACCGTCCAGCCGGCCAGTGCCCGGGAGTACCGGCGTCGTCGGGCCGCCCGGGCCGGGCGCTCCAGCGGCGCGCTCGCCGCGGACGGCTCGGAGAGCAGCGCCCGGGCGGCGGCCAGCACCTCGGCCAGCGGGGCCGGGGGCACCAGCAGCGAGCCGCCGCGTTCCGCGCCCCGGCCGACCCGCAGACCGGTGGTGATACCGATGCACCGGGCGCCGCCGGCCAGCCGCAGCAGCAGCGGTTCACTGATCTCGACACCCCGCAGCCGGGTCTCGTCGATCGCTGTGACCCGGCGGCTGACCAGTCCCCGGGAGACCTGGAGCACCCCCGCCGGCGTCCGGACCAGTCGGAACCGCCAGAACACGAGCAGGTGGCCGATCGTGGACAGCGCTGCGACCGTCAGCAGGCAGGCCGCCGTCAGCACCGCGACCCTGGCCGGCACCGCGAGCCCGTCGAGGGCGTCGACCACGGCGGAGACCGCCCCCAGACGGCGCGGGTCGATCCGCGAATCGGCGAACGTGCGCAACACCACGGTCAGCAGCACGCCGGCGGTCAGCGCCCCGGACAGGCCGTAGGGGCCCATCCGCAGCCAGCCCGGCCGCCAGTCGGCCAGCACCTCGCCCTCGGGCTCGGCGGGCCGCGCCACGTCGGTCGGCGCGCCCTCGGGCCCGGCGGGCGCCGGGGTACGGCCGAGCAGTTCGTCACGCAACCCGGCCGCGGCGGCGTGTGAGAGCGAGTCCAGGCGCAGCCCCTCGCCCTTGCGGTCGGACTGTCCGGTGCCGATGGTGATCCTGGTCAGCCCGAGCAGCCGGTGCACCGGAGGGGCACTGAGGTCCACCGAGCGCACCCGGTCGCGCGGGACGCTCACCACACTGCGGCGCAGCACCCCGCGCCGGACCATGATCTGACGTGGCGTCATCGCGTATCCGGTGGTGATCCAGCGCAGGACGCCGAACAGCAGCACCAGGGCGGTCGCCCCGAACGCCCACAGTGGCCGGTGCTCGCCCTTCCCGCCGAGGAAGACCACCATGAACAGTCCCGGCAGCGCGCGGATCAGCTCCTGCACCGGGTGGATGATCAGCATCCGGCGGTCGAGCCGGTGCCAGTGCTCGGGGGCGACCGCCGCGGTCGGCCGGGTGGTCTCCTCGGTCACGTCGCGTCGTCCTCGCTGCGCTGCGCCGCCTCGGTCAGCGAGTCGACCAGGCGCTGGGCCTCGGCCCGGTCCAGGCCGTCGATGCGCAGCGGTCCGGCCGCCGACGCCGTGGTGACGGTGACGTTGGCCAGGTCGAACAGCGCCTCCAGCGGGCCCCGGTGGGAGTCCACGGTCTGGATCCGGGACAGCGGCGCGATCCGCTGCTCCTGGCTGAACCAGCCGTACTGGAGGTACATCGCCTCGGGCGTGGCCTCCCAGCGGTGCACCCGGTACCGCCAGCGCGGCATCACCGCGAGGTGCGCCGCCGCCAGCACCGCGACGGCCGCCAGGGCCCAGCCGGGCACCGGCCCGGCCAGCGTCGCGGCCGTCGCGCCGGCCAACGGCGGCAGCCAGGCCAGGGCCGCCTTGGCCGTCCAGTAGCGGACGGCCCGTGGGCTGACCAGGTGGCGCGGCGGTCGCAGCACCGGCTCGGCGTGCGTGGGGATCATCGGGTCTCCTCGGTCCGCCGGTGCCGGGCAGCCGGACGCACCGGCATCGAATCAGGCGTGCTTCAGGGCGAACTCACGGACGGAATCCGTGACGTAGTCCAGCATTTCAGAGGTGAGCCCCGGGTACACCCCGACCCAGAAGGTGTGCTCGGTGATGATGTCGCTGTTGCGCAGGTCGCCGACGACGCGGAACTCCCGGTCCCGGTAGGCCGGGTGACGGGTCAGGTTGCCGCCGAACAGCTGGCGGGTGCCGATCCTGCGGGACTCCAGAAAGTCCACCAGGCCGGACTTGGTGAACGGCGCCTCGGGGTCGACGGTGATGACGAAGCCGAACCAGCTCGGGTCGGAGCCCGGGGTGGGCTCGGGCAGCAGCAGGCCCGGGACGCCGTCCAGGGCGGTGCGCAGGTGCTGCCAGTTGCGCCGGCGCGCCGCGCTGAACGCGGGCAGCTTGCGCAGCTGGCTGAGCCCGAGCGCCGCCTGCAGGTCGGTTGACTTCAGGTTGTAACCGACGTGCGAGAACGTGTACTTGTGGTCGTAGCCCTTGGGCAGCGTGCCCAGCTGGTACTGGAAGCGCTTCAGGCAGCGGTTGTCCTCGCCGGGCTCGCACCAGCAGTCCCGGCCCCAGTCGCGGAACGACTCGACGATCCGGGCGAGCGGCAGGTTGTTGGTCAGGACGCAGCCGCCCTCGCCCATGGTGAGGTGGTGCGCCGGATAGAAGCTGACCGTCGACAGGTCGCCGAAGCTGCCGCAGGGCTTGCCCTGGTACAGCGAGCCGACCGCGTCGCAGTTGTCCTCGATGAGGAACAGGTCGCGTTCCTTGGCCAGTTCGGCGACCTCGGCCACCGGGAACGGGTTGCCCAGCGAGTGGGCGATCATGATCGCCCGCGTCTTGGGGCCGACGGCTGCCTCGATCTGTGCCAACGAGGCGTTGTAGGTGCCGAGTTCGACGTCCACGAAGACCGGGACGAGCTGGTTCTGCAGGATCGGGTTGACGGTTGTCGGGAAGCCCGCGGCGACGGTGATCACCTCGTCTCCGGGCTTCAGCCGCATGTCGTCCAGCTGCGGCGAGGTCAGTGCGCTGAGGGCCAGCAGGTTGGCGGACGAGCCGGAGTTGGTGAGGTGTGCCTTGCGCATGCCCAGGGTGCGGGCGAAGGCCGACTCGAAGCGGCGCGAGTGCACCCCGGCGGCGATCCGCATGTCCAGGGCGGCCTCGACGAGCGCGACCCGGTCGTCCTCGTCCAGCACTGCACCCGAGGACAGGACCGGGGTCACGCCGGGGACGAACTCCTGATCCTGCGAGCGCTCGTGGTGGTACTTGCGCACTTCCTCGAGCAGCAGGTCCTTCGATCGGTCGGTCATGCCTGCCTCCATCAAGTGGGAAGTTCCTCGGGCGGGTCGGCGACATCGCGGTACCGCACCGCTCAGAGCGTGCTGTCCGGACCTTGAGAAACCATTGAGTGTGGGCCGAAAGCGACGGACTGCCAGAGGTCGGCGAGCGACGCGGTGACGGTCCGGCGCGGGCGCCAGCCGAGCAGCCGCGCGGCGAGCGAGACGTCGAGCTGCTGCCAGTTCATCGAGCGGCTGCGGGTCTCCTCCTGCTCGCCCCGCTCCACCACCCGGGTCGGTACCCCGCTGATCCGCACCAGTTCGGCGACCAGCTCCCGGACTCCGGTGGACTCGCCGCTGCCGATATTGACGACCCGGCCGACGGCCTCGGCGGCACCGGCCGCGCACAGCACCGCCGCGCCGACGTCCCGGGCGTCGACGAAGTCCCGTCTGGCGATCAGCGGGCTGAGCTCCAGGACAGCCTCCGTGTCGCCGAGCCGCGCCTGCGCGAGGGCGGCCGCCACCAGGCCGGGCAGGCTTCCGGTGGGCGCCCCGGGGCCCAGCACATTGGAGATGCGCAGCACCACCGCCGGGACGTCGCGGGCTGCCAGTACCGTCCGGGTGCCCCGGAGCTTGGTCCGGCCGTACGGGGTCTCCGGGGCCTCCGGGCGGTCCTCCGCGATCGGCTCCCCGGCCGGGGTCGGCCCGTACTCGTGCACCGAGCCGAGCTGGACCAGCCGCGGCGGGGCAGGCCGGGCGGCCGCGGTCGTGACCAGGGCGGTCACCAGCTCGGCGTTGTCCCGGGCCATCCGGTCGGGGTCGGGCTGCCAGACCGTGCCGGCCGCGTTGACCACCAGGTCCGGCCGCTCCCGGTCGAGCAGCGTGCCGAGCGCGGCGACGGTGGGCTCGGTCAGGACCCGGTAGCCGGTGTCCGGCGGCGGCGCGACCGCCCCGGCCGGCCGGCGGCCCACCGCGAGGGTGCGGTAGCCGTCCCCGGCGAGGGCGGCGCAGACGTGCCGTCCGACGAAGCCCGTCCCGCCCAGGACGAGCGCGGTGCGGGCGCTCACCGGGCGGCGCCCAGGTCGAGCAGCTGCGGCACCAGCTCGGCGGGCGTCGGCCGGGCCAGCGCCTCCTCCCGCAGGGCCTGCGCCCGTTCCCGGTGCACCGGCTCGGCCAGCAGCCGGCCCAGCCGGTCGGCGACCGCCGCCGGGTCGGCGGCGAAGCCGTCCAGCTGGAAACCGGCCCCGGCGGCGGTCAGCCGGGAGCTGTTCATCCGCTGCTCGGCGGAGAACGGCAGGGCGAGCTGGGGCACCCCGGCCGTCATCGCGGTCATCCCGGTACCGCCGCTGCCGTAGTGGACGACGGCGTCGCAGGTCGGCAGCAGCAGCTTCAGCGGGCACCAGCGGTCGAGGACCCGCACCCGCGGGTGGTCGGCCACCAGACCGGCCCGGTCGGCGTCGGCTGCGGTGATCACCACCTCGGCGTCCAGGCCGGCCAGGGCGCGCAGCAGGCCCGGCACCAGGAACGCGCGGCTGCCGTAGATCCCCGACACCGAAGTGCCCCAGGCGATCAGCACCCGCGGCCGGCCGCCGTCCGGCCGCGACCCGGCCCAGTCCGGTGCGCCGCCGGGCCCGTTGTACGGCACGTAGCGGACCGGCAGGGTGGGCCGCAGGGTACGGGACGCGGCGCTCGGCGGGCACGGGTCCAGCACCACATCGATCAGCCCGGTGGCCATCGGCGGCAGTCCGTACCGGGGGAAGGAGTCGCTGTGGTCCTCCAGCACGATGTCCAGGCCCGGCTCCGTCTCGTCGGTGCCGACCAGGCCGAAGAGGTTGCAGACCACCGGGACGCCCAGCAGCCGCCCGGCCAGCACGCCCTCGACGTTCTGCGGCTCGGTCACCACCAGGTCGGGCCGCCAGGCCCGGGCGAACTCCGCGGTCCGGTCGCAACTCTCGCGCATGGACCGTAGGTTGGCGTCGCGGTGGACGGCGCGGTAGGCGGCGAATTCGAACTCCTCCAGCCGGTCCATCGGCTCCGCGGTGACGGGGTGGAGCAGCTCACCGGGCTCGATCGGCCGCTGCCGAGCGGCGAACTCCCAGTACCGGGCCAGCCGGGTCTTGAACGCGGGGTCGGGGCCGCCGAGCAGCGGCACCGGGACCAGCCCCGACTGCCGGACCACCGGCACCAGGGAGGGCGCGCACGCCACCCGGACCTCGTGCCCGGCGGACTGCAGGGCCCACCCGAGCGGCACCATCGGGAAGAAGTGCGTCGGCCACTCCGACGTCGTGAACAGTACGCGCATGGCTGCCGAGCCTTCCGACGGGCCCTGGAGTCCCGGTCCAGCGCGGGTCGAGGTCGTCCGTCGAGCCGGGCCCCACCGAGGCTCCAGCGGGACTGCACCGGCCCTGGTGAAGGTGGCGCCCGAATCGGAGCGAGGCCGGCAGGCAGGAGGCGGTGGGGCGTGAACGGGAATCGCGGGCCCGGAGGACCGGGCGGCGAGGGACTGAGCCGCGAGCGGCTCTTCGGCATGATGGCCGGATTCAAGGCCACCGCCGCGCTGCGGGCCGCCATCGACCTGCGGATCTTCGACGAACTCGACGGCAAGGCCCTGGACGCCGCGAGCGTCGCCGCACGGCTGCACGCCGACCCGCGCGGCATCCGGCTGATGCTGCGCGCGCTCACCGGGCTCGGGCTGCTGGACGCGCAGGAGGACGGCGGGTACGCGCTCGCGCCGGGGACGGCGGAGCTACTGGTCACCACCTCTCCCGGGTACTGCGGCGGCATCGTCAAGGTGGCGGCCGGGGACATGGAGTGGCGGGCGCTCGGAGATCTCGCCGGCACCGTCCGTACCGGCGGACCGGTGCGCGGCGCCGATGCACTGGCGCCCGGCTTCCCGTTCTGGGTCGACTTCGCCCAGCACACCACGTTCGTTACCGAGCGGGTCGCGGACCTCGTCGCCGAGGAGCTCGCCGGCTTCGCCGCCGACCGCCCCGGGCTGCGCGTCCTGGATGTCGGCTGCGGGCACGGTGCCACCGGCTTCGAGCTGGCCGTCCGGCATCCGGGGGCCCACGTGTGGGCGCAGGATTGGCCCGAGGTGCTGGCGGCCGCCAGTGAGCACGCCGAGCGCCGCGGTGTCGCCGACCGGGTGTCCTACCTGCCGGGGGACGCCTTCACGGCGCCACTCGGCGGCCCGTACGACGTCGTGGTGGTGGCCAACCTCCTGTTCCACTTCGACCGGGCGCAGGCCGCGCGGCTGCTGGAACGGCTCACCGGGGTGCTCGCCCCGGGCGGACGGCTGGTGGTCGCCGGTTTCGCCCCGCAGGACGGCCAGGAACGGGACCAGGTCCAGGCGCACCTGCTCGGCCTGCTACTGCTCTCCACCACCCCGGGCGGCGAGCCCTACTCGCCGGACGACTACCGCGAACTGCTCACCTCGGCCGGTCTCTTGGACGTCGAGCTGCACACCCGCCCCGGGCTGCTCCCGGTCGCCCTGACCGCCAGGCGGCCCTGACGGCCCGTGCCGCGTCGCATTGCCTGCCGCTCCGTGCCGCCTGGCGGGCCTCGGCCCGCCTGGCGGCTTCGCGGTTCCCGGACGGGGCGGCTCCCGGCTCAGAGCCAGCCGTTCTCCATCGCCGCCCGGGCCGCCTCGTAGCGGTTGGCCGTACTGGTCTTCTGGATCGCCGAGGACAGGTAGTTGCGCACCGTCTTCTCGGAGAGGTGCACTCGGGCCGAGATGGCGGCCACCGGGGCGCCCTGAGCGGCGGCCAGCAGGACGCCGCGTTCGCGCTCGGTCAGCGGGTTGGGCCGGGCCCGCATCGCCGAGGCGGCCAGCTCCGGGTCGATCACGGTCTCGCCGGCGTGCACCCGGCGGATCGCCTCGGCGAGCTCGTCCACCGGACGGTCCTTGCCGACGAACCCGCTGGCGCCCGCCTCCATCGCACGCTGGAGGTAGCCGGGACGCCCGTAGATCGTCACGATGACGGTCCGGCACTCGGGCCGGGCCCGCCGCAGTTCGGCGGCCGCGTCCAGGCCGCTGCGGCCGGGCAGTTCGATGTCGAGCAGTGCGACGTCCGCCCGGCTCTCCACCGCGGTGCGCACGATCTCGGTGCCGTCGCCGACCTGCCCGACGACCTCCAGGTCGGGTTCGAGGTCCAGCAGCCGGGCGATGGCGTTGCGGACCATCACCTGGTCCTCCGCCAGCAGGACGCGGATCACGACGCCTCCTGACCGACGCCGGCCAGAGGCAGGACGACCCGCAGCCGGAACCCGCCGGCCGGGCCCGGTCCCGCGCTGAGCCGCCCGCCGAGCAGGGTGATCCGCTCGGAGAGCCCGGCCAGGCCGCTTCCGCCGGCGCGCTGGGGCGTGCGGACCGGCCCGGTCCCGTCGTCCCTGATCTCCAGCTCCGCCGCGCCGTCCACCAGCCCGACCGTGATGTCGCAATGGTCCGCCTTGCTGTGCCGCACGATGTTGGTCACGCCCTCTCTGATCACCCAGCTGAACGCGGACTCCACCGCGCTCGGCAGCGGGTTGGCCTCCGACCGGATCCGTACGGTGATGCCGGCGTCCGTCAGGCAGCTCCGGGCGCCGTCGATCGCCGCCGACAGGGCGTGCTCTCGGTAGCCCGTGACAGCCTGCCGGACCTCCTCGATGGCCTCCCGGCCGATCCGCTCGATTTCCTCCGCCTCGCTCAGCACGGCGGCGCTGCGCGGGTCCCGCGGCTCGGGAACGCGGCTCTCCACCCGCCGGATGTACTCGGCCTTGAGCACGATGTTCAGCAGCGTGTGCCCGAGCAGGTCGTGCAGGTCGCGGGCGATCCGCAGCCGCTCCTCGACCACCGCCTGCCCGGCCAGCCGCAGCCGGGTCGAGCGTAGGTCGGCGATGAGCGTCAGCATCCTGCGGTAGGTGGCCACCGCCAGGCCCGCGGCCAGGGTCATCACGATGGCGGGGGTGGCTTCCGAGGGCTCCACCTGCCGGGCCACGACTGCGGCGAGCAGCACCGGCGCCGCGACCGAGGCGAACAGCAGCCGCTCCGGGACGGAGAGGCTCACGGCCGCGGCCAGGTACGGCATCGAGACGATCCACTTGTCGCCGAGTTCCAGTGGCAGAGCCGTGGCGCCCGCCGCGAGGAATCCGCACACCCAGCACCGCAGCGTCCGGCTCAGCCGGTCGGTGTGGAAGGACCAGGTCACCAGCGTGTGCGCGGCGCCGAAGCCGAGCAGGCCCAGCACGGCCACCAGGTCCTGGCCCCGCGACGGGTACGAGCTGATCGGCGGCGCCATCCCGATCAGCGGGACGAGCCAGCCCAGCGAGCCCAGCAGCAGGCCCCACCGACTGCGCGGCCCGCCCGGGTCGGGCCCGAACACGCCCAGCAGACCGGTGCCCGGCACGGCCAGGACCGGTTCGTCACCGGTCGTCCGCCACCCCATGGAAGTCCCCTCCTGCGTTCATCCCCGCTCCGCCCGTCGGCCCCGGTGCGGGTCCGCCGGAGCCCTCCGCGATCTTCGAACCGCTCTGGACCCACATTCGAGGTGCCCGCCATAGCGTGCACTTGCCCGACGGTGAACGTCCGCCGCCCAGGGGCGTGGGCTGGAAGACAAGGAGCTGTCTGATGGAGATTATCGGCCGGGGATTCATCGCCCGTAACCTGGAGCCGCTCGCCACCTCCCATCCCGATGCGCTGATCCTGGCCGCCGGTGTGTCCAGCACCGCGGGCACCTCGGTGGTGGAATTCCGGCGCGAGGCGGAGCTGTTGGAGTCGGCGCTCGCCAAGGCCATCGTCGACGGCCGCCGGCTGGTCTTCTTCTCGACGGCGTCCTCGGGCGTCTACGGCGCACTGGGTTGCGGCGGCCGCGAGGACGAGCCGGTGGTTCCGAGCACACCCTACGCGGCGCACAAGCTCCGGCTGGAGGAGACCGTCCGCCGGTCCGGAGCGGACCACCTGATCCTGCGGCTGAGCCACCTGGTGGGCGAACACCAGCGCGGCCACCAGCTGATCCCCGCGCTGGTGGCGCAGATCCGCGCCGGTGTCGTCCAGGTGCGCAGCGGTGCCAGCCGCGACCTGCTGGACGTGGCCGACATGGTGCGGATCCTCGACGTGCTGCTGGCGGCGGGGGTGAGCCGCCAGGTGGTGAACGTGGCGTCCGGCCATCCGGTGCCGATCGAGGCGATCCTCGACCACCTCGAACTCGCGCTGGGCCTGCGCGCCACCCGCGAGGTCACCGAGTCCACCCCCGGCAACGGCTACGTCAGCACCGAGCGGCTGTCCCGACTTCTGCCCGACATATCCGAGTTGGGGTTTGGTCCGGACTACTACCGGCGCGTCATCGATGCCCGGCTGCTGGCCGGCCTGGTCGAGCGCGAGGCCCAGTAGCCCACCCGGTGTCCGGCGCCCGCAGCCGTCGGGGTCGCGCTGTCCGGTGCCCCCCGACGGCTGCGGGCTCTGGTCAGGCCGCGCCCAGCGCCAGCAGCGAGTCGGGCGAGCTCTGCCACTCGTCGAGCGACGGGTCGGATCCGAGGATCGCCTGGTGCAGGCGGTACATCCGGGCGGACGGCTCCAGCCCGATCTCCTCGATCATCAGGGCGCGGAACTGACGGAACGTCTCCAGCGCGTGCGCGCACCGGCCGGACCGGTAGAGCGCGAGCATGAACTGGGCGCGGATGTTCTCGCTGAACCGGTGCTCGACGGTCAGTGCGGCGAGCTCACTGAGCAGCATCTGGTGATGACCGAGCCGCAACTCGGCCTCGATGCACAGCTCCTGGACGTGCAGCCGGGACTCCTCCAGACGGATCGCGTGGGCCTGGAGCGGGCGGCCCTGCTCGACGTCGACCAGGCTGGTGCCGCGCCACATCCCGAGGGCCTGCCGGAACAGCATGGCCGCCTGGGAGCTGTCGTCGACCCGCAGCGCGGCGTGCCCGTGGTGGACCAGTTGCTCGTAGCGGTACTGGTCGAGTGCCTCGGCCGGCCCGCTCAGCATGTAGCCACCGGACATCGTGACCAGGATCCGCTTCGCGCTCTCCGGGTCGTTCGGCCGGGCGTTCGCTATCAGCTTCCGCAGCTGCAGGATGTAGGTCTGCATCGTGGTGGAGGCGCTGACCGGCGCCTCCTCGTCCCAGACCTCCTGCATGAGCTGGGAGATCGGTGTGATGCTGTTCATCCTGGCCGCGAGCAGGGCCAGGACCTTGCGAGGCTTCGTGGCGGATGGCACCACGGAGACCCCGTCGATCGCGGCTTCCAGCGGGCCAAGAATGTTGATCTGCATTTAGTTCAACCCCTCCCCGGTCAAATGATTGCAAAAAATTGCAGCATTTAGAGGTATCGCCGCACCGGTCCTGCTGGACCGTGGCGTGTGCAGTTTTCCTGCTTGGCAACGGTCGGTCGGGATTGTTGAATCCGATACGGACTGCCGCAGTGCAGTCCAGTCCTCCGCCCAGAGTGCAAGGAGGGCGTGAAAGCATGCCCCCCGTGGGGCCCGAATTTGTTCGCGGGCCGCCAAGCCATTGATGAGTCTATCAGTCAGGGTGTGCTCAAGCTGCTTTCCTGTTGACATCTGAGCTTTTTTTGAGGAATGTAAAATGACGCGGTCATGACAATACTTTTTCTAGCAACTACCGATCGGATTGTTCCCCTGCCGGTCGGAGTGATCTCACTGTGGTTGCACTGCTCTGACCTGCTGATTTATCTGATCCCGGCTGAGCTGTGCCGATTTCCATCAGGGGTATCGAGGGGTGCCGCAGGTGAATTCACGGCCTGGCCAGCCGGTTGTCCTGGGCATATTTCCGAAAGAATCTCCGGGTAGGCTCCGGTGCTCGCCGACCGTCGAACGGTGGTCGATGGCGCGGGAGGTGGATGGGAGATAATCCGTGCGGTTAACGCCGTTAGCCGGTGGCGCCTGCAAGTGCTGCGCTATCGGTGCGGCCGGAGAACTTATCTTGGATAAGTCATCTAATCCCTGTGGGGTCAGTGGTGTCAAGGTGAAAAGTGGGTAAGACCCGGTGCTGCTCCGGACCTTTGCGTACGCCCTTCAGGTAGGCGGCCGCGGATGCCCGGAATATCCCGGATGAGTGCCTCCGGTGACCGGACCGGCGACGGGAGAAACCGCAGGTCGACGGCCCGGTACGGTCCGATTCGGCGGCCTCACGACACAGGTGGAGCGGCCTTCACCCCACCGCGGTCCGGGCGCCCGCGGCAGGTCCGGTCCGCCTCCCCGCCCTCCTGTCACACCCGTCCCTCGCGCTGCGTCCCGCATCCCTCGGACGCACCGACGGGTAGAACACCAGCCAGTGTGCTACGGGGCTGTGACAGGACATGCGAGTCCTGCCGGACCATCGCTACCCTGGCCTCGATCCTGCCGCGGATCCGGCCCCCGGAAGACGACCCTCGGGTCCACTAGGGTCGATGACATGCGTCTGAGCACAGTGATCCTCCCCATCCACCGATGGAGCGAGGGTCAGAAGATCTGGCAGCGGGCCGAAGAACTCGGCTTCCACGCCGCGTACACCTATGACCACCTGTCCTGGCGGTCGTTCCGGGACGAGCCCTGGTTTGGCTCCGTCCCCACCCTGACGGCAGCCGCCTGCGCCACCGAGCGCCTGCGCCTCGGCACGCTCGTCACCTCGGTCAAGCCTCGTTCACCCATCACAGCCTGACCTGCGACGACGCGACGGCCGGTACGGCGCGCATGGCTCCACCTGACCTCGGTTCACTCGAACGAATTGAAATCGAGGGCCGAACGGTGGACGTTTTCCTCTCCCGGCCCCTCGTGCCCTGAAGGACTGGGAGCCTCGGTGCGGTCGTACACGACGGGAATGGAGCGCGCTCATGAAGCCCCGGGCATTGCTGCGTCGACTGTTCATCGGGGCGAGCACCCTTGTCCTCCTGAACCCGACCCTTGCCGCAGCCGCGCAGGGCGAGGATTCCAGAGACCCTTCGCCCTACTGCCGGCCTGTCGTCAACAAGCCCCTTCCGACATCTCCGAAGAGCTTCGGCAACGACACGTGGGGGTTCACGGCCAGTGTCCAGGCCAGTTTGAGCTGCAATGGACCGATCTACGCCGGAAGCATCACTGCGGTGCTGCACTACTCCACGTCGCCGGCCGCCATCGGCGCAGCAGCATCAGGCGCGCAGGCCGGAAGCGGCACCAGCTGCGGTGGCGGGTCGTGCACGGACACCGCCTACTACAGCAGAACCCTTGAGTGTCACCGGGTCTATGAGTTCGACGACCACGGTCAGGTCACCGGGTTCTGGCAGCGAACCAGCAGCAGTCCCAGGGAGACCATCAGCATCCTGGGCGAGCACAGCACGGGTAACGCCTACAACGGCGTCGTCGAGTGTCTCCGGTGACCCTCGCGCATCCGCCAGTCGACGAACTCGGCACGTTGCTGGAGGCGGATGTCCTGCTGGCACGTAGCGCGAGGGGAGCCGTGCTGCTCACCGGACTTCGGGTATACAGCACGGGCCTTCGGGTCGGTCTTGCCTTCCTTCGCCGTGACGTGGAGGCCGAGGACTGGTCGCAGACCGCTACGGGTGCCACTGATGGCGGGCCCCGAATCGGTCTTGCGCACGGCTCCGAGGCGGCCGTCATGACAGCCCCCATCGAGCCCCAGCTGGCAACACCCCCGCTGTGGACACCGGTTCACGCGGGAGGAGGAGACCGCCGCTACGACGTCGAACTCTGGACCGCCCCTTTGCCGGAGCGTGAGTTGCACGTGCACTGTCGCTGGCCCGACCACGACATCCAGCAAACGTCCAATCGGTTTGCCTGCCCGCGCGTCACCCGTCGTGGCGTCTGGGACGAGAACTGATGAGAGGACCCGCCGTTTCGGAGCCGACCGAGGAGCCCGAGCAGGCGCAGCGCATCGGGGACACCGATCTCGCGGACGTCATCCAATCCGGAGGCGAGCGGTTCCGGCCGGTTGTGCTGTCCTTCTCGCAGCACCGGGTGATCTTCCGCATCGCCGTCTGCGCCGTCTTCACCCTGGCTCTGCTCGCGGCTCCCGTGGTGACGGTCTCCGGAGGCCAGGAACGCGGGCACTTCACGTACGAGGGGATCGACACGCGTCTGCACGGGTGACGGGCGGCCCGTAAGGTCGCAGGCCTGCGACTCAGTACCGTGATCCTGCCCATCCACCGGTGGAGCGAGGGGCAGAAGATCTGGCGGCGGGCCGAGGACCTCGGCTTCCACGCCGCCTACACCTACGACCACCTGTCGTGGCGCAGCTTCCGGGACGAGCCCTGGTTCGGCTCGATCCCCACGCTGACGGCCGCGGCCACCGCCACCGAGCGGCTCCGCCTCGGCACGCTCGTAACTTCGGTCAAGCCCCGTTCACCCATCGCGACCTGACCTGCGAGAACACACTGCGGACGGGCCCCGCTCCGCTCGGCGGCGCGGGCGGAGCGGGGCTGCCGTTCAGGAGGAGAGGCGGTTCAGTGCTGCGGTGGTGATGCCTTCGACGTAGGTCGGGGCGTCGGTGGGCTGGCCGGTGAGCTCGACGATGGCGACCCTGGTGCCGCTGCGCAGGACCGCGGTCCCGCCGCTGACGGTGCCGTCGCCGTTGTAGGCCGGGTACCAGCGGGCGGTGCCGCCGGTGACGGTCAGGGTGTGGGCCGCGCCGTAGTGCCAGTGGCCGGCGGGCTCGTCCTGGCAGTCCTGAACGAGTGCGACGAGCTGCTTCTCCCAGGTGTCGGCCGTGGTCGCGGTGGGGGCGCTCGCGGCCGACTCGATCAGCATGCCGTGGGTGTCGAAGGTCCAGTTCACGGACGCGTACGCGGTGGCCTGGCCCTTGGTCAGGTCGCGCATCGTCTCCTCGCCGGAGCACGCGGACAGCCCCTGGCGTCCGGTCAGCGCGACGGTGGCGCCGACCGGGTTCATGCCCTTCTTGAAGTCCTCGCTCTGGACGAGGTCGGCGGAGCCGAGTCCGGGCGCGGCGACCGCGGCCGCAGCCGGGCGCGCGGTGTTGTGCGCGGCCGCGTCGGCGGTGGCCGACTGGGTGCCGACGACGCTGACGGTGATCAGTGAGGCGGCGAAGCAGGCCGCGGCGGCGAGCCGGTTGCGGCGAACGGACTTCTGCTGGACGGTCTGGTTCTGGGTCATCTGGTCCCCCTGTTGGTCGGGACGCCTGCTGCGTCCTCGTACAACCGGGGAGATGCCGCCGGTGGAGGGGAAGTTGGAGCCCTGACCGGCTGTTTCACAGCTGTGACAGAGCGGTCCGGACGACGTGGTCCATCGCGGCCGTCCCCAGGCAGGCGTCGACCTCCAGCACCCCGTAGTGGTTGCCGCTGCGCAGCACGGCGATGCCGCCGCAGGGCTCCTTGCCCTCGGGCGCCCTGCCGTTGGTGTTGAAGTCTCCCGGGTAGACGCCCATCCAGCTCGCGGTGACGTCCGGGGCGAGCTGCAGCGTCGTGGTCCTTCCGTAGACCCAGTGCCCTGGCGGTTCCTCCTTGCAGGGCACCTCCTCCAGCAGCAGGCGCTCGGTGAGGTTCTGCGCCAGGGAAGGGCTCGGGGCCTCGGCGACGACCTCGCGGGCGACCTGGTCGACGCGGTCGGCGGCCGGCGGGGGGTCGCCCGGGTTGGTACGGGGGCTGGTCACCAGTTCGCGGGAGTGGGCGCCGGGCCCGCCCAGGGTCTTCTTCTCGCCGGCGCAGGCCGAGTTGGCGTAAACCCCGTCGCCGTACCGGTCGGCGACGTGGATCTGCCCGATGCCCACGTCCGGGCTGAACGCCGCGGGTTCCAGGAGGTTCGCGGTCGTCACCGGCCCGGTCGCATCGGTCGGCGAGGCGGAGTCGGAGCCGGAGGCCGAGGACACGGGCGTAGGGACGGACCCGCCGGGCGTCGCGGGAGCGGACGCGCCCTGGGACGCCCCGCCGACCGCGGCACCCGACCGCGCTGCCGGGTGCGCGGTGGCGCCAGCGGGCGGTGGCAGGACGAACCGGCCGGTCGCCAGCCCGAGCGCGGCGGCTGCCACCAGGGCGACGACGGCGGACCGGGGCCGGACGACGGCGTGGCCGCCCTTCACCGACCGGTGACCAGGCGCTCGCGCATGAAGCGGCGGGCCTGGTGGATACGGTCCTTGACCGTGCCCAACGGGGTGTCCAGCACCTCGGCCACCTGGACGTAGGTCAGGTCGCCCAGATCGCGCAGCACGAAGGCCTCCACCAGGGCGGGGTGCTGCTGCTCCAGCGCGGCCAGCGCCTCCATCAGGTCGAGCCGGGTCCCGGCGATGACGCTGGTGGTGCGCGGGTCGACGGACTCGGGGAGGTCGGCGTGGCTGTCCTCGGCGCGCCGGCGCATCGAGCGGTAGGTGGACCGGGCGGCGTTCGAGGCGATCACCGTCACCCAGCCCAGGAAGGAGCCGCGGCCGCCGTACCCGCCCAGGTGCGTGCTGATGGACAGCAGCGCGTCCTGCGCGGCCTCCTCCGCGTCGGCGTGGTGGGGCAAGAAGCGCGAGCATCGGCGCAGCACCACCGGCCGCAGCTTGGCCAGCAGGTGCTCCATCGCCCCCGGGCCCCCCGCCTGAGCAACCGTCACGAGCCGTTCCAGCTCGCCTTCCTCGAACATCCGGATCCCCCCGTTTCGTCCCGCCTGCATCCCACCCGTCGAACGGGAGTTCCGCACACGCCCTGACTCCGGCAGAATGCTGCCACATGCGCAAGCTCGGCCGTTACCTCCTCCTGGACCGGCTCGGAGCCGGCTCCTTCGCCACGGTTTGGAAGGCCTACGATCCGGAGCTCGACACCGAGGTCGCGGTGAAGGTGCTGGCCGAGAACTGGGCCGCCAACGCCGATGTGCGCGAGCGGTTCCTGGCGGAGGCGAGGCTGCTGCGCCGGATCGCCAGCCCGCGGGTGGTCCGGGTGCACGACGTCGGGGTGCAGGAGGACCGGCCCTACTTCGTCATGGACTACGTACGCGGCGGCACCCTGGCGGACCGGGTCGGGGAGTGCGACCCGCAGGAGGCGCTGCGGCTGGCCGCGGAGGCGGGCTACGCGGTCCAGGTCCTGCACGAGGCGGGCGTGGTGCACCGCGACGTCAAGCCGTCCAACCTGCTGCTCGCCACCGACCCTGAGCCCGCCGCGGTGCTGGTGGCGGATCTGGGCAGCGCGAAGCAACTGGCCGACGCGTCCGGGCTGACGGTGACCACGGGCACGCCCGCGTACATGGCACCGGAACAGGCCTTTCAGACCGGCGGGTTCGACGGGAGGGCCGACGTGTACGCGCTGGCCGTCGTGACCTACGAGCTGCTGACCGGGCAGAAGCCGTTCGGCCCGGGCGGACGCGCCACGGCCCTGATGACCGACCAGCCGACCGCCTCGACGCTGCCGGCGCTCCCAGCCGGAACGGAGCTCCCACCGAACGTCGTCCTGCTGCTACGGGCCGCGATGTCCGTCGAGCCGGCGGACCGACCGCCGACCGCCCAGGCCTTCGCGGACGCGCTGCTGGCTCCGGTCCCGCAGTCCCAGCCCCTGGAAGGCCCCAGGTGGCTGACCCCGCGCGCGGTCTGTCTGGCGTCGGGCACGGTGTTCACGGCGACGACCCTGCTGAGCTGGCTGCCGCGTTGAATCCGACAGGGAGCCGGTCCGCACCGGCGGTCGTGTCCTGGAGAGGAATCCGGCCGCAAACGCGTGAAGGATCCTGGCCGCTGACGGCTACCGTAGGGTCGGGAGTATGCGACTGAGCACGGTGATCCTCCCCATCCACCGGTGGGCCGAGGGGCAGAAGATCTGGCGGCGGGCCGAGGACCTGGGGTTCCACGCCGCGTACACGTATGACCACCTGTCCTGGCGGTCGTTCCGGGACGAGCCGTGGTTCGGGTCGGTGCCGACGCTGACGGCGGCGGCGTGCGCGACCGAGCGGCTGCGGTTGGGCACCCTGGTGACCTCGGTCAAGCCTCCTTCACCTATCGCGGCCTGACCTCGCAAGACTGCACTCGAGCCTGTTCGACGAAGAGCTTGTCCGGAGGCGGCCTTGCTCCTCAGGCACCGCCGGATGTGGGCCAGTGCTTGTCCTTGGTGCCTGCCCAGCCGACGATCTCTGCCACGTGCTGAAGCTCGTGTTGCTTCAGCAGCAATCGAGCCATATGAGCCAACGGCAAGGGGACATTCTCGTCGAGCAGGATCCTCAAGAGGCGGCCTGCCGGGGGCCCTCGTCCGAGTAACTGTCGACGTAGTCGGTGAAGTCGGCCGCATCACGAGCTGCTTCGGGGGTGACGCCGGGGTAGAAGTCCGTGATCGACTCCGGTCGGATGCCGTCCCCCAGAAGAGCCGCGACCTCCGAAGCGGGAATCCGCGTTCCTTCGATCACCGGCTCACCACCCCGGACCAGGGGATCGGCGGACAGATGATTCCTAGGACGCAGCAGGTTCGGAATCTGTCGGCCGTTTCGATAGAACGGCCGAAGGACATCGACCATCTCGTGGATGATCACGTTGCCTCGCTTGCGCACGAGGTCGACAGCGTGGTCTGGATCTGCCAGATAGATTGTGCCGTCACTGGCCACGAGCCGGTAGCTGGACAGATGCTCCCGTTCGTCGAGATCGTCGCGCAAGGTGCCCAGAGCACGGCGGATCTTCTGGAGCGACGCTTCCTCCCGCAGCCTCACGCAGATGCGAAGCGCGACCACATCCCGGAATGAGTAGAGGATCGGCCGGGAGGCGGAGGTCTCCGGTACGAGGACGGCACCACGCGGGCCTGTGGCCCTGCGCCAGTGAGACAGCTGGCGCAGGGTGGCGCCGGACAACGCGGCAGCGAGCTTGGGCTCGTAAGACACGGCGGCACCTCCCATAGCTCATGCGACGATGTACGGAACCTACTTCATGGTCTCTTACAGCCGGCACACCCGCCAGGATTTCACCCGAACGGGGACTCGCCAGAGACCGGAGCTCCGCCGGTCATCCCCGAGGAGGTCAGGGGAGAGCTGCCGAAAGCACTGGCGATCACCGAGTTGGCGGAGAAGGCCATGCCGAATACGGGTCGCTACTGATCACCGAAAGCCCGCGTTCGCGATTACGGATGGTCGGGTCGACGCGGCACACGCCGTGCCCTGGTGAACCTCTGGCGTCCGGTGCCGGCGGCGAGCTCGCTGAGGCGCTCGCCGATCACGGAAACGCCCGGACGGGACTCCTGCTCGTAATGCCAGGCCTTGCGTCGGCGGAGTAGTTCCTCACCGTGCTCGCTCCAGGTGAATCCGGGCTTCCGCAGCAACTTCCGGAACACCGCGTCGACCGTCTCCGGGTGGGCGTCGGCCAAGCGGCGGATCGGCAGCGGCGCAATCGACTCCTCGCGCAGGTACACGCGCAGCACGTCCTGGTAATACCTTCGGCCCGCGAGGGCCGGATCGGCGAAGAGGTCACACAGCATCCCGTAGTCCGGGTAGAAGTTGAGCCCGTCGACTTCGTCGTAGATGACGCCGACTGTGTCCGATTCCGCGAGTCCTCGCGGTAGTTCGAAGGCTGGGAAGTCCAGGCCGGGCAGCCGCCTGCCCCGGGCCCGGTCGGGATGCTCGGCGACGGCGGCCTCCTGCCGGTGCCGGTAGTAGGCGTTGAGCCGGTCCTCGACTTCGGCAGGGGGAAGGACCAGTTCGTCGCTGCCGCAGAACTCGATGAACGCGGCCCGGTCCTCCCGCATCGACTCCCATCCCTGCTCGATCTTCTCGGGGTTGCGGAAGACCAGTTCGGGGTGGCTGGTGGCCAGTTGGAGTGCGGCCCGGGCGATCTCGGTGGCGCTGGACTTCGGGTAGGACGACATCATTCCGGAGATCAGCCACGCCCCGTCGGCCGAATGGACGGGCACCAGGCAGGTGTGCAGGAATCCCCCCTTGGACACTCCGCGGAAGGCCACCCGCCCGACGTTCGAGTACGTGCGGTACTCCAGGTCGTCGATCAGGTTCAGCAGGACGACAGCGTCCCCGTCCTTGCGCCGGATCTCGAAGATGCCCTCGACGGGGTCACGCCAGCCGAGCAGCATCTCCCGATCTGCCTCGGTCAAGCCCCGTCGTCCGGCGACGAACCGGTCCACCACGGTCGAACCGTCCGGCAAGCGGTACCGGAGGATGAAGTTGTCGATGATCCGGATCGCATCGCCTTCCTCCAACTGCCGCTGGGGCCCGGCGGCCTCCAGGAGGAGGGGCGTCAACCACCGGTCGAAGCGTGCGCTCTGGGCGAAGGCGACGAGTTCACCCTTCAGTTCGGAGCTTCGCTCGATCAGGTCTCGCAACGACGCCTCATCCTCGTTCCGTACCACGACAGCCATGCAGGCCCTCTCGATCTTGAAGGTTCCGACGCTCACTGCGTCCAGTAGTAGCGGTACGCCTCGACCCACTCCGCTCCGTCCGGAGCCGGTTCCGGCAGCGGAAGGTCCAGCAACCCGATCGTCTGCCGGAACTCACCGCGGGTGCACAGGGCGACGATCCTTCCGTCCAGTGAGAGGTCGATGCCCCGCACGGTCACCTCGACGCCCAGCATCAAGGTGCTGAACGGCACCGCCAGGTTCTCCTCGACGGCGGTGAACAGAGCCGACAGCTCCTCGTGCTCGTCGTAGGTGTCGACCGTCGCTTCCTCGACCAGCGCGGCCAGTTCTCGCCTGCTCAACGTGCCCATGGCGCCACGCTAGCGGACCTGCTCGTGCCGACTTGCGGGCGGTCCGAAGTCCCGCCGATCCGCGCGCGTATCGTCACTGCATGCGCTTGAGTACCGTTATCCTGCCCATCCGCCGGTGGGGCGAGGGGCAGAAGATCTGGCGGCGGGCCGAGGAACTCGGGTTCCACGCCGCCTACACGTATGACCACCTGTCGTGGCGAAGCTTCCGGGACGAGCCGTGGTTCGGGGCGATCCCGACCTTGACCGCTGCGGCGTCAGCTACGCAGAGTATGCGATTGGGCACCCTCGTGACGTCGCCGAACTTCCGCCACCCGGTGACGCTGGCAAAGGAGCTGATCACGCTGGACGACGTGTCCGGCGGGCGGCTGACGCTCGGCATCGGCGCCGGCGGCACCGGCTTCGACGCGACGGCGATGGGCCAGGAGGCCTGGTCGCCGAAGGAGCGGGCGGACCGGTTCGGCGAGTTCCTGCCGCTGCTGGACGAGCTGCTGCGCGAGGACGCCACCACCCGCGAGGGCACCTACTACTCGGCGGTCGAGGCCCGGAACATCCCCGGCTGCGTGCAGACCCCGCGGGTGCCGTTCTACGTCGCCGCGACCGGCCCGCGCGGGCTGAGGCTGGCGGCCGAGTACGGCCAGGGCTGGGTGACGTACGGCGACCCGCGCGGGCCGGCGGACGTACCGGTGGAGCAGGCGCCCGAGGTGATCGCCCAGCAGATCGGGAAGCTGACGGCGGCCTGCGAGGCGAAGGGCCGGGACGTCGCGACGCTGGAGAAGATGCTGCTCCAGGGCTCGACCGCGGAGCGGCCGCTGCAGTCGCTGGGCGCCTTCGTCGACTGGGCGGGGAAGTACCGGGAACTGGGCATCACCGAGCTCGTGATCCATTGGCCCGTCCCGGACTCGATCTTCGAGAACGACCTCGCCGTCTTCGAGGAGATCGCCACCGAGGGCCTCGCCCAACTCGGCTGAGGCCGAAGGACTACGGCCCATCTCGAAAGTCGGGATGGGCCGTAGTCGGTTCGGTCGAGTACCGGTTGGTTATCGGAACGGACATCACGGCCGTCTCGCCAACGTGCAGTGGGATTTGGGAGCTTGGGCACATATTCGCGCTGGTACGTTCCGTCGACTGCAAGCATCGCAGTCACTTCAATGCTTGCCCGTGGGGGCTGCCGGTGATCCTCGGGAGGTCCCGGACTGCTGAGCATGGTGAATGCCAGGGCTGCGGCTAGTGCGACGGGCATGGCCGCCACCACGAGTCCGACTGCTGCACTACTCGTGCGGCGGCATTATCGATCAGGCCTCTCGCTACATCTCCTGGAATGCGTCAGCGGTTGATCCGGCTACCGCCAGTTTGATGGACGCGGGAACCCTTTCCGCTTGCAACGGCCATCGCGTGCTCCATCGCTTTCCCCCTCCTGAAGTTCGCAGGACTGGGCCCGCGTGGGCGTGCTTCAGCCGTGCCACGGAATTGCGCTGAATCGGTGCAGGTTGAACCGGCGTGTAGCGGGTGGTGTCGCGGTGGTTCCGGTCGGGCGAATGTGAAGGAATTCAACGGGAAGAACTCCATGGTCGCCACGTCTCATCGACCGGCGCACCAGGGCCGGCTTACGCGTGTAAATCACCGCCAAGCGCTCGTCTCCGAGATTTCTGCCATGGTGCCGCTCATTCATTGATGCGGGCTTGATCTCCAGCATGCGCGAGCGGTCCTCGACCGTCGAGGATCTTCTGAAATATCTGACCGACTGTAATTCAGGTCGCTCTGGCGGGGCATTGGCACCACTTCGCTACAAGCGGTCGGCGCGCATTCTGATTTCATTTTACCGGCGCGTGAAACTATTCATTCCCGATCTCGTTGAATCTATTCCCCATATTCCGGAGGGCGGAAAACGCCCGCGGCCCGAGGGGTGGTGTCGGCGCTCGGCCGGACGGTGATCTCCGGGGGCCGTCGGGGCGAGGCGCTAGTCTGTCCGCCGCACCTGCAACTGATCATGCGTCAAACGGGGGTTCTTTCGTCATGTCTGCTTCCAGGAGGCTGCTCTCCGCCGCTCTGGTCACCACCGCCGCGTTCGCCCTGGCGGCCTGCGGCCCGGACGACCCGTCGGACCAGGGCGCGGGCGGCACCACCGCCACCGCCGCGCCCGCCACCGGCGGCGCCGCCTCGCCGACCGCCGCCCCCGCCACCGGCACGGCAAAGCCGGCCCCGACCGGCAAGCCCACCGACGGAGGCCCGGAGGGCTTCTGCACCCACGACCCGCTGCCCGCCGGGCAGAAGTGGATCATCCCGGTGAAGGGCACCAGCGCGACGACGCTGGCCTACAAGGACACCAAGGACGCCTGCGGCATCGACGACGTCAACTTCGAGGCGGTGGGCGCCGAGAAGACCGCGCCGTTCGCGCCCGCCGCCAAGGGCCACCTCAAGTCCGTCGTGGCCGCGCCGAAGGACGTCAACGCGGCCGACCTCGCGAAGCACATCAACGAGTGCATCGCCACCCCGGGCAACCAGAAGGGCTCGTACCCCTGCTCGGCCGGCGCCTACAAGGTGGCGATCGACGCTTCCGGCAAGGTCGTCGAGATGTGGGAGCGTCCGAGCTCCTGATCCGACGTCGGGTACGGCGCCGGGGCGCTCACCGCACGGTGAGCGACTCGGCGCCGTTGGCGCAGCCGAGCTTCTCGGCGGCGCGCGCGGCGAAGCCGGTGACGAGCTCGTCGGCGCGTACCCGGGCCGGAGTGTCGGCTTGGGGGAGTCGCCCGACTCTGAGGCTCGCCCGGTAGGGCTCGGCCTTGCCCTTCAGGGTGCAGTTGAAGGTCGCCTGCCCGTCTTCGAGGTCGGTGGGGCGGTCGACGCTGACGGCGAGCGCGTACAGCGTCCGCCCTCCCTGTCCTTCGACCGTGCATCTCAGGCTGGGCTTGATGCCCCGGTCCGGGATGTGGAGTCCCGTCTCCACGAAGACCCGGGGGGTGTGCCCCAGCATGGCGGCGATCCCCGGATCGCCGAGGGTTCCCTCGCACTCCCCGTGCGACAGCGAGACGGCCGACGGTCGGTACTCGGTGCGATCGAGGTACAGGTGCCAGCCGAGCAGGCCGCCCCCGAGTGCCAGAACCGTCACACCCGCGATCACTGGTCCGGCGGGTTTCACTCGCAGGCCTCCTTCATGCTCCGCAGCAACCTCTCCCGGGCGATCCGTTCCAGGTCCGCCTGCTGGTCGGTGCTTGTCCGGGCCGCTTCGCCGGGGGTGACGACCAACTGGACGTGGCCGACCGGTCCACCCTTGCAGTAGTCGGAGACGGTCGCGCCGCCGGGCCAGGAGGCCGCCGTTGTGCCCGCGGTGAAACTGCGGGAGTCCGGGTGCTTGGCGGCCTCGGGGGAGAGGGCGACCCTGCCCTCCAGGAAGGCGGCGGAGAAGGTGACCGCGGTCCGTCCGTCCACCCGGACGGTGCAGGACACCGGTTGTCCGAAGCCGTCGTCCCGCTTCTCCTCCACGTCCTGCCCGGCGGACGGCAGCAGCCGTCCGAGCGGGGTGTCGTCACCGGTCGGCAGCCCGCAGAGGTAGGCCTCATGGCCGGGTTCCTCGACCGGGCGGTGGCCCTTCCAGTCCAGGTAGCCGACGGTTCCGGCGCCCGCCACGGCTGCCGCCAACACGGCGGGCAGCACCCACCGGCCGTCGATCACTCTCACGCGTTGCCCTTCGCATGGGCGGCCATGTCGCTGGAGAGCCCGTCGATGAAGCCGTCCTTGGCCCGGTCGTGGGCGCTCCTGGCCAGCCGCTGGATGTCGTCGTAGCTCAGATTGGTCTGGTGGGCCGCGTCCTTGATCGCCCGCGCCGCCGCGTCGCCCGCGCTGTTCTTGTCCTGGTTGAGGTAGTAGCGGGCCTCCTGCTGGCCCTGCGCGGTGGTGTCGCGCGTGTTGGCCTCGATCACGCTCTCGGCGATCGAGTCCACCAGCGCGCCGGATATCTCGCCGCCGAGCGGCACCTTCTCGGTCACTGACCCGATGACGGCGTTGAAGGCGTCCTTCCCGTATCCGACGTTCTTCTCCAGTGCGTCGTTGAACTCCTTGTCGGACGCGGCGTGCTGGTTGTGGACCTCGTCGATCCGGGCCTCGCCGAGGACGCCGTTGACCACCCCGCCGGCCCGGGCGACGTGGTCGATGTCCGCCTGCAGCCGGGAGAAGTCGGTCTGTCCGCTGTCCAATTGGCCGCGGACGAGGGCCGTGGTGTAGGCCTGGTTGGCGTTGGTCACCGCGCCGTACGCCTCGGGGTCGCGCCCGAGCGCGTCCAGCAGGCCGTGCACCGCCGGGCCGTTGAGGCCCGCGGGGGTGCCGTTGACCGGCAGGTCGGTGATGTCCGAGAGCGCGTTCTGCATGTCTCCGATGTACTCGGCGCTCATGTGGCCGAGGCTCAGCCGCATCGCCGCGAGCTTGCCGTCGTCCTTGATGTCGTCCAGCACCCCGTCGCCGCCGTGGGTGCCGAAGGTGTCCACGACCTTCCGCATCAGGTTGGCCTGTTCGGCGGTGTGCTTGAGGGGCGGCTCGGTGGCCGGCTCGTCGTACGGGTGGCCGGTGGTGGCGGCCTCCAGGGCGCGGCCGAGGGCGGCCGGGCCGGCCTGCTTGCTCGCGTCCCAGACCTTCGAGTCCCGGGAGGTGGTGTCCGGTATCCAGTCCTTCTCGTGGACGTAGTAGTCGAAGTAACCGGCCGGCTTCGCCCTGCCGTTCGGGTTGACCGTCCCGTCCTCGTTGTAGGCGGTCGGCTGCTCGGTGAAGAACTTGGTGGACGCCGCCGGGCTGTGCGCGAGCGCCTCCAGGATCGCGGTGGTGGGCCGGAAGCCGGAGCCCGCCTCGTCGCCGCCGATCAGGTTGAAGCCGTGCACCTTGGAACCGGGCGGCGGGGCCGGCCAGTACCTGTCCTGGGTGTCGAGCTGGGTGACGTGCTCCGCGATCGGGTTGATGAACCTGGCGTCGTAGTTCCCGTTCATCAGGATGCCGGAGAGCACCTGGTAGCCGTACGGCTGGTAGTCCAGGCCGGAGGCCCGGTACGGCTTGTCCCACACCTTCTGCGCACCGGCCTTGCGCAGCGCCGCCGCCCACTCGTCCGACAGGTGCGGCTCGTTGCTGCTGCGGGTCGCGGTGGCGAGGTTGAGCCCGAGGTTCTTCTGCAGGTCCTGGTACGCCTTCCAGCGCGGGTCCTTGGGGCCGACGGAGTGCGCCGGGTCGCCGACCATGCTGTTCCAGGACTTGATCAGGCCGTCCGGGCCGAGGTCCTGGTAGAACCTGGTGGCGAACTTCGGGTCCCCCGAGTGGGCCGCCAACAGCGAGTTGAGCTCGGTGAGTTCGGGGTCGGTGATGTTCCCGCCCTTGCCTGCGAGCTGGGCGGCGCGCTTGCCGTCCGCCTCGGGGCCGCCGCCGATGGCGTTGCCGTTGAAGGACTTCTGCTGGTCGGTGTTGCTGTCGGAGCGCAGCGCGAAGGCCGTTCGCTCGTCGGCTGCGGTGGCCTCCTGAACCGCGGAGTCGATCGCCTTGCGGGCGGCGGTGGCCTTCTCCTCGCAGTCCTTCTGGTATTCCTGGAATCCCTCGGGGTCGTGCCGGGTCGCCGCGTCCGGCGGCGGCCAGCTGACCGTCCCGTCGCCGGTGACGGTCAGTCCGTCCGCCCGCGCGTCCGCAACCGCCTTCTCCAGCTTCGTCCTCGCCGCCTGGAACTCGCTCGCCGCGTCCTTGAAGATCGAGGCGAGCGCGTTCGCCTCCGTCACGGCGGCGCTCAGCTGCTCGTTGGTGCGCTGCAGTCCGGGTCTCGCCAGGTCGGCCGAAGGGCCGCTCCAGCAGGCCGAGTCGACCTTGGCGATGACCGTGCTGTCCCAGTCCTGGTCCATCGACTTGAGCTTGAGGGCGACCTGTTCCCAGGCGGTGGCGGCGCTCTCCAGGGAGTCGAACTTGGCGTTGCTGAGCTCGTGGAAGTCGACCATGTCCGTCCGTCCCCTCAGGCGCCCATGTCGGTCTTCACGGCCGACTCGTTCCGCTGGTAGTTGGCGGCGGTGCCACGCAGTGCCTGGGTGGTCTGCCCGATGGTGCCGCCGAGGGCGGCGACGCACTGGTCCCAGGCGGTGGCGGCGCCCTGGGCGGCCTTGCCGGTGCTCCAGTTGGCGAGCGAGGTGGAGACCTTGGCGGTGGCGTCGTCGGCGCCCCGGCCGTCGGTGTTGAGGCGGGCGTGGATCTGGTCGGAGTTGTTCCCCGCGGCGGCCAGCGCGTTGGTGTCGGCGCTGAAGCCGCCTGCGCCGCCGCCCGGCCCCTGGGCCGAGTTGATCCGGGTGCGAGCCGCCTCCTGAGCCCGGGCCTGGGCGGTCAGGTTGCCGTCCGCGTCGTAGGCCCATGGGTTCATCATCCGGTCGAACGCGGTCGCCCGATCAGACACGTCGATCGTTCCCCCTCCGTGCCGGCACGCCGCGCCGACACCCCCGTTGGTAAAAGAATTGGCAGATAAGTCTAAAGAGTTCGACAAGAGTACAGGTCGGTTCCGAGTTCGCGCCCCCTAGGGGAGATCCGGCCCGGTGTCATACCGCAGGAGCAGGCGGGTTCGTCATTCACGCTCATGGCCCTTGCCGCGCAAGCCCGTTACGTTGAGCGTGTGTCCACTGCTGTCATCAAGACCGAGGGTCTGACCAAGAGGTTCCCCCGGGTCACCGCCCTCGACCAGCTGACCGTCGAGGTGCAGCCCGGGGTCGTCGGGCTGGTCGGGGCCAACGGGGCGGGCAAGTCCACCCTGATCAAGATCCTGCTCGGGCTCGCCCCGGCGACCTCCGGCCGCGGCGAGGTGCTCGGCCTGGACGTCGCCACCCAGGGCTCCGAGATCCGCGAGCGGGTCGGTTACATGCCGGAGCACGACTGTCTGCCACCGGACGTCTCCGCGACCGAGTTCGTGGTGCACATGGCCCGGATGGCGGGACTGCCCGCCACCGCCGCCCGTGAGCGCACCGCGGACACCCTGCGGCACGTCGGCCTGTACGAGGAGCGGTACCGCCCGATGGGCGGCTACTCGACCGGCATGAAGCAGCGGGTCAAGCTCGCCCAGGCGCTGGTGCACGACCCCAGGCTGGTGCTGCTGGACGAGCCGACCAACGGCCTCGATCCGGCCGGCCGGGACGAGATGCTGGGGCTGATCCGCCGGGTGCACACCGACTTCGGGATCTCGGTGCTGGTCACCACCCACCTGCTCGGCGAGCTGGAACGCACCTGCGACCACCTGGTCGTCATCGACGGTGGCAAGCTGCTGCGCTCCTCCTCCACCGCCTCCTTCACCGAGGCGACGGCCGTCCTCGCCGTCGAGGTCGGCGACGACCCGGAGGACGCCGTCGCCGAGCCCGGCACCGAGGTCCGCGAACGCCTCGCCGCGGCCGGCCTCACCGTCCAGTCCGAGGGCTCGCACCTGCTGCTGGTCCGGCTGGCCGGCGAGGACACCTACGACACCATCCGCGACACCGTCGCCGAACTGGGCCTGGGCCTGGTCCGGTTGGAGCAGCGCCGCCACCGGGTCGCCGAACTCTTCACCGACACCCGGCAGGACCAGGACAGCAGGGGAGGGACGGACGATGCCGCAGCCTCCTGACACCAGGCCCGCCGACACCGGTGTCATCCACGACATCGGCTACCGCGGCTACACCGGCCCCCGGCTCGGCCGCGCCTACGCGACCCGCTCGCTCTTCACCCAGAGCCTGCGCGCCGCCTACGGCCTCGGCCGGTCCGGCAAGTCCAAGGTGCTGCCGATGCTGATGCTCGGCGTGGTCACCGTCCCCGCGGTGATCTTCGTGGCGGTCGCGCTCGCCATGAAGCGGGACGAACTCCCGGTCGAGTACGCCGGCTACCTCTCCAGCCTCGGCCTGGTGGTCTCGGTCTTCCTGGCCTCCCAGGCACCGGTGCTGCTCTCCCGGGACCTCCGGTACCACACCGTCCCGCTCTACTTCTCCCGCCCGATCACGCGCACCGACTACGTCCGGGCCAAGTTCGCCGCCATGGCCTGCGCCCAGCTCCTGCTGATGGCGGCGCCGTTGCTGGTGCTGTACATCGGTGCGCTGCTCGGCGGGATGGACTTCGCGTACAACACCGGCCACTTCCTGTACGGTCTGGCGGCGGCCGCGCTGTACGCCCTGGTGCCGACCTCCGTCGCGCTGGTGATCGCGGCGAGCACTCCGCGCCGGGGCTTCGGGGTGGCGGCCATCATGGGCTACCTGGCGGTCAGTTCGACGGTGGCCGCGATCGCGGTGGGCATCAGCAACCCGACTCCCGGCGGCTCGGACGCCGCCCAGTGGACCGCGCTGATCTCGCCCAACGGCCTGGTGGAGGCCGTGGTCAACGAGGTGTTCGACCTCGGCACCGGACTCGACCGCCGGCACGCCCCGGGCGGGCTGGGCCTGGTGGTGTTCGCACTGGTCGCGGTGGCGATGGTGGTCGGCTCGTACCGCCTCCTGCTGCGCCGCTACAGGAACGTCTGAGCAGGAACGTCCGAGCAGGAACGTCTGAGAGGGCGGCATGGCCACCATCAGCATCGACAAGGTCTCCCGCTGGTTCGGGAACGTGGTCGCGGTCAACGACATCACCATGTCGATCGGCCCCGGCATCACCGGCCTGCTCGGGCCCAACGGCGCGGGCAAGTCCACCCTCATCCACATGATGAGCGGTTTCCTCGCCCCGTCCAGCGGCGCGGTCACCCTGGACGGCGCGCCGATCTGGCGCAACCAGCAGGTGTACCGGCAGATCGGTCTGGTCCCGGAACGGGAGTCGATGTACGACTACCTGACCGGCTGGGAGTTCGTCCTCGCCAACGCCGAGCTGCACGGCCTGCCCCAGCCCGGCGCCGCCGCCCGGCGCGCCCTGGACCTGGTCGAGATGGCGTCCGCCAAGGACCGTCGCACCGGGACGTACTCCAAGGGCATGAAGCAGCGGGTCAAGATGGCCTCGGCCCTCGTCCACGACCCGGCCGTGCTGCTGCTGGACGAGCCCTTCAACGGCATGGACCCGCGCCAGCGGCTCCAGCTGATGGAGCTGCTGCGCCGCTTCGGCGCGGACGGCCGGACGGTGCTGTTCTCCTCCCACATCCTGGAGGAGGTCGAGCAGCTGGCCCGGCACATCGAGGTCGTGGTGGCCGGGCGGCACGCCGCCTCGGGCGACTTCCGCCGGATCCGGCGGCTGATGACCGACCGCCCGCACCGCTACCTGGTCCGCTCCAGCGACGACCGCCGGCTCGCCGCCGCGCTGATCGCCGACGGCTCCACCACCGGCATCGAGGTGGACGAGCGGGAGCGGGCGCTGCGGATCGAGGCGGTGAACTTCCAGGGCTTCACCACCCTGCTGCCCCGGGTCGCCCGGGAGGCCGGCATCCGGCTGTACACCGTCTCCCCGGCGGACGAGTCGCTGGAGAGCGTCTTCTCGTACCTGGTCTCGGCATGACCCTCCACCTGATCCACGTCACCAACCGGACCCAGGAAGGGGCCGACCGACCATGAACCCGACCGTCGCCAGGCTGACCCTGCGCGGCCTGCTCGGCCGCCGCCGCGGCGCCCTGCTGCTGGTGGCCCCGGCCCTGCTGCTGATCGTCTCGGCGATCGCCGCCGGGTCGAGCGGCGACGCGCACAGCCTGACCGTGAAGATCCTCGGCCAGCTGGACCTCGGCACCCTCGTCCCGATCCTCGGCCTGGTGGTCGGCACCGGGGTGATCGCGACCGAGATCGACGACGGCTCGATCGTCTACCTGCTGGCCAAGCCGCTGCCGCGCTGGCAGATCGTCACCACCAAGCTGTCCGTCGCGATCGGCACCGTGTGGGTGTTCGCCGCCGTCCCGACGCTGGTCTCCGGGCTGCTGCTGTACGGCACGAAGGACGGCGTGGCGCTCGGCTACACCGTCGCGGTGATGGTCGCCGGGGTCGCGTACAGCGCGCTGTTCCTGCTGCTCGGCGCGGTCACCCGGCACGCGGTGGTGGCCGGGCTGGCGTACGCGCTGATCTGGGAGTCGCTGATCGGCAACTTCGTCGAGGGCGCCCGGACGCTGAGCATCCAGCAGTGGGGCCGGGCGGTCGCCGAGGCGGTGGCCGGGGACACCGCGGTCGGTGCCGACGTCTCGTTCGGCGTGGCCGTGCCGCTGCTGCTGGTGGTCACCGTCGCGGCGGCCGTGCTGGCCTCGGTGAAGCTCGCGGGGCTGACCCTCGCCGCGGAGGAGTGACGGTTCAGAGGGTCCGGTTGCGCCCGGCGCCCCAGCCGGCCGCGCCGACCACCAGGACCAGCACCAGCATCAGCATCAGCGTGGCGTCCCAGCCGCCGGTGAGCTGGTGCAGCGCACCGGCGCCGACCGGGCCGGCCGCGGCGACCAGATAGCCGATCGCCTGGGACATCCCGCCCAGCTGGGCGGCGCCGGCCGCGGTGCCGGTGCGCAGCACGATGAAGGCCAGGCCCAGGCCCAGCGAACCGCCCTGGGCCACGCCGAGGACGGCCGCCGACGCCCAGGCGGCGGAGACCGGCGCGACCAGCAGCATGGCGATGCCGAGCCCGTTCAGGGCCGCCATGGTCACCGCCAGGGTGCGCTGGCTGGTCATCCGGCCGGCCATCAGCGGCACCAGGAAGGCGCCGGCCACCTGCACCAGGTTGGAGAAGGCGAAGACCAGGCCGGCCTGGCCGCGGTCCATGCCGTGGTCGGCCAGGATGGTCGGCATCCAGGCGACCAGGATGTAGACCAGCAGCGACGAGATGCCCATGAACAGGCTGATCTGCCAGGCCAGCGGGGACTTCCAGATGCCCTCGATCGGCTTGCCCGGCTGGGCGGCCGCGGCCACCGCCGCCTTCTCCTGCCGGGAGCGCAGCACCTGCGGCAGCCAGGCCACCGCCGCGACCAGGGCGAGCAGCGACCAGGCGCCGAGCGAGGCCCGCCAGCCGCCGCCGAGCGCGTGCTCCAGCGGGACGGAGGTTCCGGCGGCGAGGGTCGCGCCGACCAGCATGGTGGTCGAGTAGACGCCGGTCATGGTCGCCGCGCGGTCCGGGAACTCCCGCTTGACCAGGCCCGGCATCGACACGTTCAGCACCGCGATGGCCACGCCGATCACCACGCAGCCCGCGTACAGCGCGTACACCGAGGGCAGCACCCGCAGCAGCACGCCCGCGCCCAGCACCAGCACCGCGGCGAGCACCACCCGTTCGGCGCCGAAGCGGCGGGTCAGCCGGGGGGTGAGCGGGGCGCCGACGCCCTGGAACAGCACCGGGACGGTGGTGATCAGCCCGCTCGCGGTGGCGGACAGGCCGAAGGTCCGCTGGATCTCGCCGACCATCGGGGAGATCGCCGCCAGGCAGGCGCGCATGTTCAGCGCGACCAGCACGATGCCGGTCAGCAGCAGGGCGGGGTGGGCCAGCCGGGAGCGCGGGGGGAGCGGGGCAGGGGTGGTGACCACCGGCTGCTGGGCACGGGTGACGGCCATGGGTGTGCTGTTCTTTCGTGAATCAGTGAGGACGCGGACGGCGGGAGAGGGGCTCGCGCCGTCCTACTTCCGGGCCGCGATGGCGGCGAGCAGCTGCTCGACGGCCGCGGTCGGACCGGCGAGCAGCGCACGACACGCCGCCTCGGCGCGGTCCGGGTCACCGCTCTCGATCGCGTCGACCAGCGCCTCGTGGGTGGCCACGACCGCCTCGGGCATGTCGTGGTCGCCGAAGGCGGAGGTCATGGCCTCGCGCACGGAGGCGCCGAAGTAGCGGTACACCTCGGTCAGCGCCGGGTTGTGCGCGGCCTCGACGACGGCGGTGTGGAACTCCAGGTCGTGCTCGACGGTGGCCTCGCGGCTCGCCCGCTCGGGGTGCGCCGCGAACACTTCGGCCTCACGGGCCAGCGCGGCCCGCATCCGGCGGACGTCCTCGGGGGTGTGCCGCAGGGCGGCCAGTCGGGCGCCCTCGGTCTCCAGCGCCGCGCGGACCTCCAGGACGTCCCGGATGCCCGAGCGCTGGACGCCGCGCAGCACCGACGCCGGGTCGCTGGTGGACCGTACGAAGGTCCCCTCGCCCTGCCGGGAGACCAGCATTCCGGCGTGCACCAGCACCCGGATCGCCTCCCGCACGGTGTTCCGTCCGACCTGCAGCCGCTCGGCCAGCTCGTGTTCGGTGGGGATCTGCGATCCCACCGGCCAGGCCCCGCCGGCCAGCTGCTCGCGCAGTTGGTCGATCGCGGTGTCCACCAGGGAACGCCGCCCGGCCGCCTGCAGGCTGTTGCCGTCGCCGCTCATTCCGGGCCTCCCTTCGCACACCGCCGATCAGTCATCGGTCATCCTACAACCGCTTGCCCGGTCATCCTACAACTGCCGGGGTGAACCCTCCCGGGTCCCTCCTGGTGGGGGTACCGCCCGGCCGGAGGCTGGGGGAAGGTCGGTCCCGGTCCGCCCACGAAACCACCAGGTCGACCGGGCCGCCGGCGTAGGCGATCGCCGCGGCCTCCGGGCCTCAGCGCGCGGGGTAGAGGCGCTCCAGGACGGCGGCGACGCCGTCCTCGTCGTTGCTCGCGGTGACCTCGTCGGCGACGGCGAGCAGCTCCTCGTGCGCGTTGGCCATGGCCACGCCGTGCGCGGCCCAGCCGAACATCGGGACGTCGTTGGGCATGTCGCCGAAGGCGATGGTGTCGGCGGCGCGCACGCCCAGGCGGCGGGCGGCGACGGCCAGGCCGGTGGCCTTGGACAGGCCCAGCGGCAGCAGTTCCACCACGCCGGCCCCGGCCATCACCACGCCGACCAGTCCGCCGGCGGCGTGCCGGGCGGCCTCGGCGAGGGCGTCGTCGGTCAGGCCGGGGTGCTGGATGTAGAGCTTGCTGACCGGGGAGGCGAGCAGCTCGTCGCGCTCGACCCGGACGACCGGCAGGTCGGAGCCGATCAGCAGTTCGTAGCCGGGGCCGGCCAGCACCTGGCCGTCCAGGCCGTCCTGGTTGGCGGCGACGGCCAGTGGGCCGGTCTCGGCCTCGATCTTCTCGATCGCGAGCGCGGCGAGTCGGCGGTCCAGGGTGAGCGAGGTGAGCAGCTTGTGCGCGCCCGCGTCGTAGACCTGGGCGCCCTGGCCGCAGACCGCTATCCCGGTGTAGCCGATCTCGTCGAAGACCGGGCGGGCCCAGACGGCCGAGCGCCCGGTCACGATGATGTGCAGCGCGCCCGCGCCGACGGCCGCGGCCAACGCGGCGCGGGTGCGCTCGGAGACGGTCTCCTCGCTGGTCAGCAGGGTGCCGTCGAGATCGGTGGCGACCAGCCGATAGGGCAGGTCGCCACCGTTCGGGTGTGCGCTGGAGGTCACTTGACCGGCTCGATGACGGCGCGTCCGCCGAGGTACGGCCGCAGCGCCTCGGGCACGACGACCGAGCCGTCGGCCTGCTGGTGGTTCTCCAGGATGGCCACGATGGTGCGCGGGACGGCGACCAGGGTGCCGTTCAGGGTGGCGAGCGGGCGGGTCTTGCCCTCCTCGCGCATCCGGATCGACAGGCGGCGGGCCTGGTACTCGGTGGTGTTGGAGGTCGAGGTGACCTCGCGGTACTTGCCCTGGGTGGGGATCCAGGCCTCGATGTCGAACTTGCGCGCGGCCGAGGAGCCGAGGTCGCCGGAGGCGACGTCGATGACCCGGTACGGCAGCTCCAGCGCGTTGAGGAAGTCCTTCTCCCACTGGAGCAGGCGGCGGTGCTCGTTCTCCGCGTCCTCGGGCGTGGTGAAGACGAACATCTCCACCTTCTCGAACTGGTGGACACGGATGATGCCGCGGGTGTCCTTGCCGTAGGTGCCGGCCTCGCGGCGGAAGCAGGACGAGTAGCCGGCGTAGCGCAGCGGCAGCTTCTCGGCGTCGATGATCTCGTCCATGTGGTACGCCGCCAGCGGGACCTCGCTGGTGCCGACCAGGTACTTGTCCTCGTCGCCGAGGTGGTACACGTTCTCGGCGGCCTGGCCGAGGAAGCCGGTGCCGTCCATGGCGGCCGGGCGGACCAGGGCCGGGGTGATCATCGGGATGAAGCCGGCCGCGGTGGCCTGGGAGATCGCCATGTTGACCAGGGCGAGCTCCAGCAGCGCGCCGACGCCGGTCAGGTAGTAGGAGCGGGCACCGGCGACCTTGGCGCCGCGCTCGGTGTCGATCGCGCCCAGCAGCTGGCCCAGCTCGACGTGGTCGCGGGGCTCGAAGCCCTCGGCGGCGAAGTCGCGCGGGGTGCCGATCTCCTCCAGGGTGACGAAGTCCTCCTCGCCGCCGACCGGGGCGGCCGGGTCGATGAGGTTCGCCAGGGAGCGGAGCAGGCGGTCCGCCTCCTCCTTGGCCGCGCTCTGCTCGGCGTCCGCGGCCTTGACCTCGGCGGCCAGGTCCTTGGTGCGCTGCAGCAGGGCGGCCTTCTCCTCGCCCTTGGCCTGGGCGACCTGCTTGCCGAGCACCCGCTGCTCGTTGCGCAGTTCGTCGAAGCGGCTGCCCGAGGACCGGCGCCGCTCGTCGGCGGAGAGGAGGGCGTCGACCACGTCGACGTCCTCGCCACGGACGCGCTGCGAGGCGCGTACTCGGTCAGGGTCCTCACGGAGCAGGCGAAGGTCAATCACAGGGCCTAGCGTACCGGGCGGGCGTTCCTCCACCGGTACCGGTTTCCCCTGGGGATAACTCGCCCGAGCCTGTGGATAACTCCTGTGGGGAACTCTTCGGTGGCGGGTTATCCACAGCTCTGGAGCCGGGGCTGTGGATTGATGGGGAGGATCGGCGTCCGCTCGCCGGAACCGCGGAATTGAGGTTTCAAACCTCATTCGACCCTCTCGAGTGAGGGAATTGAAGCACTCGGACGGGTGATTTGCAGGCAAGCGGGTGACTCTGGTCCGATTAGTCATCTCTGCGACGTAAACCGATGGTCCGACCAGTTCTGTGCAATGGCTATACCGGTTTGTCGACTCATCCCCAGGCCTGTGGATAACTTTCGCCTGTGGACAGTGGGGAGGCCTGTGGACAGCGGGCCTCCGGCTCCGGGTGCCCCTGTGGACGGCGGAACGGCCGCCCGCCCTGGCTGATCGGCCCGGTCGATAACAGTCGGAAAAGGTCAGAAAGACAAGAGATGTCGCCCGGATGTCCGGACTCAGATGTCCCCGCGCCCGTCGAGCGCGCGGGAGAGCCAGTCCGCCGCCGCGGCGAAATCCTCGTCCGAGGTCCCCGGCCGCCGGTGCTTGGACCCCTGGCGGTCGGCGCGCGGATAGGAACCGAGGAACCGCACCTGCGGGCTGATCCGCTTGAGGCCCATCATCGCCTCGGCCACCCGGCGCTCGGACAGGTGGCCCTCGCAGTCGATCAGGAAGCAGTAGTTGCCCAGTCCCTCGCCGGTCGGCCGGGACTCGATCCGCATCAGGTTCACCCCGCGCACCGCGAACTCCTGCAGCAGCTCCAGCAGCGCACCCGGGTGGTCGTCCGGCAGCCAGACCACCATCGAGGTCTTGTCCGCGCCGGTCGGCGAGGAGACCCGCCCCGGGCGGCCGACCAGCACGAACCGGGTGGTCGCGCTCTGCGCGTCCGCGATGTCCTTGACCAGCGGGTCCAGACCGTAGATCGGCGCCGCGAACTCGCCCGCGAACGCCCCGTCGTACCGGCCCTCGGCGACCAGTCGGGCGCCGTCCGCGTTGGAGGCGGCCGACTCCCACCTGGCGTCCGGCAGGTTGGCCGCCAGCCAGCGGCGCACCTGCGGCTGGGCCACCGGGTGGCTGGTCACCGTCTTGATCCCGGACAGCTCGGTGCCCGGCCGCACCAGCAGCGCGAAGGAGATCGGCAGCAGCACCTCGCGGTAGATCATCAGCGGCGTGCCGGCGGCCAGTTCGTCGTTGGTCGCGGTGACCGCGCCCTCCACCGAGTTCTCGATCGGCACGAACGCCCCCGACGCCTCCCCGCCGCGCACCGCGTCCAGCGCCAGCGCCACCGAGGACAGCGGCACCAGCTCCCGGGTCGCCGCCTCGGGCAGCGTGTGCAGTGCCGCCTCGGTGAAGGTGCCGGCCGGGCCGAGATAGGTGTAGCGGGTGGCCGACATGACGCCTCCGTTGCCAGTGGGACGGTTCCTGAGCGGGGTGCCGCATGAGCGGGGTTTGCCGAAGCAGTCACCATAACGATTCCGCGGCCCCGGCATGAAAGCGTTTCAGTGGCCGGGACCGCGGTTGCCGAACTACCCCTCCAACAGCTGCTGCCCGAGGTAGCCTCCGGCCGGCACACCCGGCGGCACCGCGTACAGCCCGCTCGCCTCGTGCCGCAGGAAGCGGGAGAGCCCGTCGCCCCGGGAGAGCTTGCGCTGCACCGGGGTGAAGCCCTTGCGCGGGTCGGCCTGGAAGGCGAGGAAGAGCAGCCCGGCGTCCGGCGAGCCGTCCGGCAGCAGACCGTCGTGGTACGAGAAGCCGCGCCGCAGCATCGCCGCCCCGCCGTTGCCGGCCGGGGCCGCGACCCGCACGTGGGCGTCGGAGGGGATCGCCAGAGCGCCGTCCTGGCCCTGCGCGGAGAGGTC
Source organism: Kitasatospora sp. NPDC058190 (assembly GCF_042883685.1). Classification (NCBI taxonomy): domain Bacteria; kingdom Bacillati; phylum Actinomycetota; class Actinomycetes; order Kitasatosporales; family Streptomycetaceae; genus Kitasatospora; species Kitasatospora sp. NPDC058190. The sequence continues at coordinate 23,930 of NZ_JBHVVI010000021.1, read as the reverse complement.
CACCGCGGTGCCCTCGCCGGAGCCGGCCGGAGCGCTCAGCGGCGAACCGTCCGCCTTGCGCCGCCCGATCACCCGCTCCTGCCGCTCCACCGGCAGCTCCTCCCAGTGGTCCAGCAGCATCCGGATCCGCCGGAACACCAGGTACGAGCCCCCGGCCAGCCAGGCCGGCTGGTCCCCGCCGGCCGCGCAGAACACCTTGCCGGCGAAGCCGTCCTCGCCCGGCTTGGGGTTGTTGGTGCCGTCGATCTGGCCCATCAGGTTGCGCCCGGTCATCGGCCGCGCGGTGGCCCCGGGGGTCCGGGCGAAGCCGGCCGCCTGCCAGCGCGGCGCCGCCGTCCCGGCCGCCAGCTTCTGCAGCGTCCGCAGCGCGTGCACCGCCACCAGGGCGTCGTCGGCGCCGATCTGGACGAACAGGTCGCCGTCACCGCGCGCCGGGTCCAGCGCGTCGCCGGTGAAGGCGGGCAGCGGTTCCAGCGCCGCCGGGCGGCGGTCGGCCAGCCCGGCCTTGTCGAACAGCGCGGCGCCGAAGCCGACCGTGACGGTGAGCGAGCAGGGCCCGGCGTCCAGCGCGACCTGGTTGTCGAACTCCTCGGCCGGCTCCCCGGCGGTCAGCCGGTCCACCGCCTTGGTCCAGCGTTGCAGCAAGGCGCGCAGCCCGTCCCGGCCGGCCCCGTCGGCCAGGTCGAAGGCGGCCAGCTGGACCCTGGTCTGCTGCGGGTCGAGGATGCCGGCCTGGTGCTCGCCGCGGAACGGCACCCGGCCCGCGCCGAGCGCGCCGCCCTGGCCGGCCCGGCCCGCCTGGCCGTCGGACGGGCGGTCGTAGGCGACCGCCCCGGCCGCCCCGGCCCCGGCGCCGACCAGCAGTCCGGCGCCGGCCGTGCCGAGCAGCGCCCGGCGGGTGAAGCCCGCCGCGCCCTTCTCCTTCTGGTCCACCGCGCTCACCCGACCTTGAACTGCTGGGTCGGGGTGGTCTGGTCGATGTCCGAGGAGCGGATCTGCACCGAGACCACCCAGATGCCGGCCAGCGGCAGCTGGGTGGTGCCGCTCCAGCGGCCGGTGCCCTCCGGGGTCAGCGCCACCGGCAGCGGGCCCAGGTCGCGGTCCGGCAGGGTGAAGGCGAGCTGCACCTCCGGGACGTCCACCGGCTTCCCGTCCGTACCGTCCAGCGCGAGCTTCACCTCGTTCGGGCCGGTCCTGGCCGGGTTCAGGGTGACCGTCGCGGTGCCCTTGGCGTTCGGCGTCCGGCCCTTGGTGTCGTACGGCAGCTTGAGCTCCACCGTGCGGCCCGGCTCGGTCTGCGGAGCCGCCGTGGATCCGCCGGCCACCGGGGCGGCGTTCCCGGCTGCCTTGATCTCGCCCGCCACCCGCCCGGGCGGGGAGTTGGTGAGCATCGTGGTGACCACCAGCACCGCCACCGCGGCCAGCGCCTCGACCAGCACCGAGCGGCGCAGCCCGGCCCGGGTCGGGGTCAGCCCGCGGTCGCGCCCGGCGCTCGCCCGGGCGGCCTGCTGCCGGGCCAGCTGCGCCTGCCGGACCGGGTCCCCGTCGTGCGCCGCGACGGCGACCGGCTCGGGCACCTCGGCCCGCTCGACCTCCGCCGCCTCGGCCGGGGCCGAGCGCAGCCGGGCCAGCCAGGTGCGGGAGATCCACGCGACGCCGAGCATGACGACCACGCAGCCGGTCTTCACCAGCAGCAGCTTCCCGTACTCGGTGCCGGTCAGCGCGCCCCAGCTGCCCAGGCCCCGCCAGGACTGGTAGATCCCGGTGACGACCAGCACGGCCACCGAGCCGAAGGCGACCTTCGAGAAGCGGTCCACCACCTCGGCGCCGACGCCCTCGCGCAGCCCGACCAGCAGCGAGGCCAGCCCGCCCAGCCAGAGCGCCATCGCGATCAGGTGCAGGACGCCGAACGGCAGCGCCAGCCAGACCTGGATGCCCACCGAGGCGTGGTCGGCGCCGACCCAGGTCGCCGCGAGGGCGACCGCCAGCACCAGCCCGGCCACGCCCAGGCCCAGCCGGGCCTCGCGCTGCGGGCGCTCGGCGGCCCGCTGCTCCAGCTCGCGCAGCTCGGCGGCCTCGGCGTCCTCGTCGTGTTCGTCGTGGTCCCCGGCCTTCGCGGGGGCGGGCCGCTGCGGCAGCCCCAACTGCCCGACCAGCAGCGACAGGAAGATGCCGCCCGCCGCGAGCAGCAGCAGCCGGGCGGCCAGCGCGGTGCCGATCCGCTCGTCCAGCGTGGCGCGCACCAGCGACAGGTCGAGCGCCTTCCCGATGCCCGAGCCGCGCTCGTACGGGCCGCGCAGCATCAGCACCGCGACGGTCGAGGCCAGCAGCGCCGTCCAGCCGGTCATCAGCAGTCGCTGCACCGGACGCCGGGTCGCGCCGGCCGGCCAGCAGACCAGCACGAACGCGGCCACCCCGGCGAGCAGCGCGAACGCCGCGTACGCGACGGTGCGCCCGGTGCCGTACAGCGCGGAGACCAGGCCGTCCGCCTTGGCGCCCTGCAGCGCGGTGGCGGACACCGAGGTGTCCGAGGGGGCGCCGATGGAGAAGGTGAACGCCCCGCCGACCGGGTGCGAGTCCTCCGAGACGGCCCGCCAGGCCACCGTGTACGTGCCGTTGGCGAGCCCGCTGTTCAGCGCGACCCGGGCGGTGTTGCCCTGGCCGTCGGCGTGCGCCGGGTTGCCGGCGTCCACGGCCTTGCCGGCCGGGTCCAGTACCCGGACCGAGTCGCTGGACAGCGACACCGTCTCGCTGAAGGTCAGCGTGACCGCTTGCGGGGCGGTGGCGACCACCGAGTTCTGCCGCGGGTCGGTGGAGTCCAGGGTGGCGTGCGCGGAGGCCGGCCCGGCGCCGACGAGCATCAGCGCGAGCAGCACGCCGAGCGTTCCGAGCGCTCCGACGATGCGTCGGGGGGCGATGCGTAGGGGGGCGGTCCGGCGGTGCGAGGCCTTCTGCATGCTGGCGGATTCCCTAACTCTGGCCGGGCCGGTAGGTGAGCTCCTTGACCGGCACCTTGACCGAGATGGTGCCGGACTTGGCGAAGGTGAGGTCGAGCTCCAGCTCGTCGCCCAGGGCGGGCGCCTTCTGCCATCCCATGATCATCAGGTGGGTGCCGCCGCGGGCGAGCTGCAACGCGCCGTGCGCGGGCACGTCCAGGCTGCTCACCTGCTCCATGGTCGACGCGGTCGAGCGGTGCATGGTGACCGAGTCGGCGGCCGGGCTGGTCACCTTGACCAGCTGGTCCGGCCCGCCGTCGTTGCGGACGGTCAGGTAGCCGGCGCCCATCCCGCCGGCCGGGGGCAGCGGGATGTAGGAGTCGGCCACGCTCAGCTTCGCCGGGCCCGCGTCGCCGGCGCCGCCCTGGCCGCCCGTCCCGCAGGCGGCCAGGATGGCGCCGCCGCCGAGGGCGGTGGCGACCACGGCGCCCACCAGGGCCGACCGGCGGAACCGTCGGCTGCCCGTCGTCGACACGCTCCTCTCGATGGTGACCTCGCTTCGCTCGGTCACGCCGCGACCCCCTTGGCGAGCAGCGGCAGGTCGTGCTCGTAGGTCTTCTCCTCGGTCCCGCTCATGTAGAGCACGTGCGCCTTGTCGTCCGAGGGGAGGAAGGCCAGCACCTGGGCGCCGTGGGTGGAGGTGACCGTGCCGTCCGCGTTGACCACCGGGTCCTCGATCATGATGCCGAGCGACTTGGCGGCGGTCTTCACCTTCTCCAGGTCACCGGTGAGGCCTATGAAGTCGCTGCCCATCGAGTCCAGCCAGGTGCGCAGCACCTTGGGGGTGTCGCGCTGCGGGTCGGTGGAGACGAAGACCACGTTGATCTTCTTCCGGTCCTCCGCCGAGAGCGCCTTCATCGCCACGCCGATGTCGCCCATGGTGGTCGGGCAGACGTCCGGGCAGCTGGTGTAGCCGAAGAACAGCAGCGTGGTCTTGCCGTTGGTCTGCTGCCGCAGGTCGTAGGGCTGGCCGGAGGTGTCGGTCAGCTGGAGGTCGGGCTTCTCGAAGTTCTTGGCGAGCTTGGTGCCCTGGTACGGGGTGTCCTCCTTCTGCTGGGTGACCTTCGCGGCGGTCGAGCCGCCGCCGGAGGAGCCGCAGGCGGAGAGGGTCAGGGCGGCGGCCAGTGCGAGGGCGGCGGCGCCGGCCAGCCGGGTGGTGCGGATGGCGCCGTTCGTACGGGCGGTGCGGGGCATGGGGTGTTCCGATCGTCTGCGGTGGACCGCCGGCGGGGCCGTACCCGGGCACGGGCACGGCCCCGCCGGCGCGGGGATCAGGAGGCGGAGCCGCTGTTCTTGCGGCGCAGGCCGAGCACGCCGACGGCGGTGCCGATCACGCCGACCACGATGCCGACCACGCCGAGGGTGCGGGCGGTGCTGTCACTGGACTTGGTGTCGCCGGAGGCGGCGGCGTGGTCGGAGCCGTCCCCGTGGGTGCCGGCGGCCGGGGAGGCGGAGGCGGTGACGCCGTGGTCGTCGCCTCCGGCGGCCTTGGTGAGCTTCAGGACCGGGGCCGGGTGGGCGGGCTCGGGCTGGCCGGCCTGGGCCTCGTCGATCCAGCGGACGACGTCGCCGTTGTCGTAGGTCTGCAGGGCCTTGAACGCCATGCTGTCGGCGTCGGTCGGCAGCGGGCCGAGCGAGACCCGGAACTCCTGGAACTGGCCGGGGGCGATCTTGGTGCCGGCGTCGGCGGTCCAGGTGATCTTGGAGACGGCCTCGGTGACGTCGCTGCCGTGCACCTTGATCGGCTTGTCGAGCTTGGACTTCTCGACGTTCGCGGTCCAGCCCGGCAGCGGCAGGGTCCGGACGGAGGCCAGCGGGTGGTCCATCGGGAGGTTGACCTCCAGCTTCACCGTGCTCGCCGTGTCGTTCTCGTTCGGCACCCGGAAGTCGACGGCCGTGTAGCCGCCCTGGGCCGCCGAACCCGGGTTCACGGTGACGTGCGCGAAGGCGGGGCCGGCCAGCGCCACCACGGAGGCGGCGGCGGTCAGGGCGACGGCGGCGAGACGGCGGGCGGGAAGGGAACGCATGATGCGGGGTCTCCGATCGGAGCTCGGCGGCCCGCACTGCCGGGCGACGGGGGAACCGTGCCTCGGCGGGGGCCGCGCGTGGGACGTGGGGGGGGGCAGAGCCTGGGGCCGCCGTCCCTGTGGCGGACGGGAACGGCCCGGACACCGCGCACCTCACCGCGAACCCGGTACGGCCCTACGGGCACGCACGGGGAACACCGGGTCAGTACGCGAGGGCCCCGCACGGCGGACCGCGCCGCACCACGCTGTGCCGCAGCACCGCACCGGCCGGAAGCAGGCCCTCGCCGCCCCTGGCCCCGAACCGGCGGGCCGGACCGGCCACGCCGAACAGACCGCGCAGCAGCGCGGCCACCAGCACGAACGCCGAGCGCAGCGGCGCCGCCCAGTGCTCCCGGGCCGCCGACGCGGCCACCCGCACCAGCCGCCACAGCGCCGCCTCGCCGCGCCGCAGCCACCAGCCCGCCACCAGCGCGGCGGCCAGGTGCCCGGCCAGCATCGACGGCGTCATCCCGAACACGCCGCCCTGCCACCAGGGCGCGACGGCGTACGCGTGCGGGTCCAGGCCCGCCGAGGAGACCAACTGCTCGGGGGACACGCCGCCGGGCAGGCCGACCAGCGTGCCCGGGCGGGCCTCGTTGCAGATCAGCCGGCCGGCCGCCTGCGGCATGGTCATCGCACCGTGGTGCATGCCGCCGCTGCCGAAGCCGTGGAAGAGGCAGTGCAGGCCGAGCTGCCCCGTGCCGAGCGCCCCGGCGATGGCCGTCAGCGAACGCTCCCGTCCACCACAGGCCACCGCGAGCCCCAGCACCGCTGCGAAGCCCGTCGCCAGCGCGGCCGGCGGCACGTCGCCGCCACCCGCCAGGGCGTGCCCGGCGGCCGCGATCAGCGTGCACACCAGCGCGAACGGGACCGCCCGGGCAAGCCGCAGATCCCAGGCGGCGACCCCCACCGGCCGGACCGGTACGGAGGCGCCCGGGACGGGGGCGGCGGGGAGGGCAGTCATGGCCGGGCCATCATCTCATCGCGTACACCGCCGATACCGGCAGGGTGGGAAATCCCTACGAATGCCCCGTTCAGCGGCGGCGTGCACCACCGGGTGTGCGCCCTTCGGCACACACCCCGTCCCCAGTCCATCCGCCGAACGGGCGGTAGCCGACCCCGGGCACGGTTCACCGCCGAATCGCCCGGAGATACCTAGTTGTATGTGGAGCCGCAGCCAGGAGGGACCTCCCGTGGACATCTGGTGGACTCTGCACCTCAAGCGCGACCCGGCCAGTGTTCCGCTGGCCCGGCGCATCCTGCTCGGTGCCATGGCGACGGCCGGCGTCGACCCGCAGATCGCCGACGACCTCGGCGTCGCCCTCACCGAGGCCTGCGCCAACGCCGTCGAGCACGGCGCCACCGGCCGGCCCGACGACGGCTTCCAGGTCACCGCCTCGATCAGCGGCGACCGGCTGCGGATCGAGGTCACCGACTCCGGCCCCGGCCTGCCGGCCCCCGCCGCCCCGCTCGCCCGCCGCCCGGCGACCCCCACCCCGGTCCGCCCCGCCGCGACCGGCCGAGGGCACCGCCGCTCCCGCCGCGGCCGCGCCACCGTCCCGGCCCGCGTCCTCACCGCCCACCGCCCCCGCCGCGACGGCCACCCCTACGACACCCACGTCCTCCCCTGCCGGCCCCCGGCCCCCACCCTCCGCCCGGTCGACCTCGACACCCTCCCCGACCTCACCGCCGAATCCGGCCGCGGCCTCTTCCTCATCCACGCCCTCACCGACCACGTGCAGCTGCGCAACCACCCCCTCCGGGGAGCCATCGTGAGCTTCGACAAGATCCTCAAGTGGCAGGACGGCGCCTTGCTGAGGGCCGCTTCCTGACCCGCCGCCGCTTTGCGGCGAACCGGCGTTTCGGCGGCGGATCCGCGTCCGCGTACGGGTTCGGCTCCGGCCCGGGCGCAGAGCAGTGGTCCGTCGGTCGTCGCGCTGCTGCGCTGCGCCTTTCCGCCCTGCGGCCGGAGCCCGCAGCCACCCGGAGCGGCGCTCCGGCCCTCCGCTGTGTCGTAGGGCCGGTCCTCACATTCCCGCCTGCGGGGCGACGACCTCCCAGCCTTCGGCCGGGAGGTACCGGTGGGGGTACCTCCTCCACCTTGCGATGCACGCACCCCGACGCCGCCCCGCCCGCCCTCCGGGCGGACGACGGGAGTTCGAAGACCGGCTGCAGGGGCACGCGGCTCCGCACCGCCCGGCGGTCAGTCCTCGGTGGGGCGGCGGCGGGTCAGGAAGACGAGGGTGGCGCCGAGGAGGACGGCGGTGGTGCCGGCGACGGCGAGGGGGCGGCTGGCGGTGCCGGCGCCGGTGTCGGCGAGGTGGGCGGGGCCGGCGGGCGGGGTGGTGGGGATGCGGTTGGTGGCGGCGTAGGTGAAGGCGGCGGTGAGCTGGGGGCAGGTGTACTTCTTCGCCGGGGCCGAGCCGGACGGAAGGACCTCGGACTTGGCGGTGAAGGTGAGGCGGTGGTCGCCGAGGCCGGTGGTCCGCAGCTGGAGGGTGAGCTGCTGGCCCGGGGCGAGCTGGTAGGTGCCGGCGTTGGTCGGCGTCCCGGAGACGGTCAGGGGCTTCCAGGCGCCCTCGGGGGCGCGCAGTTCGGCGCTGAGGTCGCTGCCGCCGTCGGCGAGGGCGACGGTGGTGGCGAGTTCCTTGACCGTCGTGGTGCTGATGTTGTCGAAGGTGACCGCGAGCTGCCCCGGGGTGGTGCTGCTGCCGGTGACCGGCATCGTGACCGCCATCGGGCCCTCCGGGCACTCGGCGGCGGAGCCGGCGCCGGTCGGGGTGGCCGAGGGCGTCGCGGTGGGGGCGGCGCTGCCGGACGGGGCGTCCGTGGGGCCGGTCGTGCCACTCGGGGCCGGGGCGGACGGCGTCACCGAGGGCGTCGGTGAGGCCGTCGCCGAGGTTGCCGACGGCGCCGACGTGGGCGAGGAGCCGGCGGCGAGGGCGGGGACCGTACCGAGGGCGACCGGGCCCGCGGTGAGCACGAGGAGGGTGCAGGCGGCGGGAAGGCGGGCGGGTCGCATCGATGGCTCCAGCGGTCGGGTCGGGTGTGCGCTCTCCGGGGGAAGACCACCGAGGGGCGCGAACGGTTGTCCGCGCCCCTCGGGTTCATCCCGTGAGGGACGCGAGCCCCCGGTTGCCGGGCTCCGGAGGCGGTCGGACGATGGGGTGCATGATGCACCAGATGCGAGCCGAGTACGGCGCCGACGGCGAGGCCGGCGGGGTGCGGCTGTGGCACATGGTCCGGGGTGCGCAGAGCGTGGCGATGTGCGGCCGCGAGCTCGATCCGGGGGCGCCGGTGCGGGAGGCGGTGGACTGGGGGAGGACCCCCGAACTGTGCTGCCACACCTGCGGGGCGTACTTCCTGCGCGAACAGCCCTACCTGGCGGCCGAGCACCCCTGAGGCCGGCGGGCCGGTGAAGCCGGTGAGGCCGGCGCCGTCGTGATCGGCGCTACCGTGCTCGGCATGGAGCAATCTCTCGTCCGGCCGCGGCCGTTGACCCGTGCGGCCGCCGGGCTGCGGTCCGGTGCGCCGGGCCTGCCCGAGTACGTGGACCGTTTCTGCGCGCTGGTCGAGCGGGTGGATCCGCTGATCCACGCCTTCGTGTCGGAGCCCGGGCGGCACGACCGACTGCGGGCGCGGGCGCGGGAGTTGGCCGCGCGGTACCCGGAGCCGGCCGGGCGGCCGCCGCTGTACGGGGTGCCGGTGGGGGTCAAGGACATCGTGCACGTGGACGGGCTGTCCACGCACGGTGGATCCGCCCTGCCGCCGGGGGTGTTGGCGGGCCCGCAGGCCGTGGTGGTGGACCGGCTGCTGGCGGCGGGGGCGATGGTCGCGGGCAAGACGGTGACCGCCGAGTTCGCGGCGAGCGCCCCGGGCCCGACCCGCAATCCGCACCATCCGGGGCACACCCCGGGCGGTTCGAGCAGCGGTTCGGCGGCGGCGGTCGCGGCGGGGCTGGTGCCGTTGGCGATCGGCACCCAGACGGTCGGTTCGGTGATCCGCCCGGCCGCGTACTGCGGGGTGGTGGGGTTCCGGCCGACGTACGGGCGGATCCCGATCGCGGGCGTGATCCCGAACGCGCCGAGTTTCGACACCCTGGGGGTGTTCACCGCCGATCTGGCGGGTGCGGCGCTGGCGGCCTCGCTGCTCTGTGACGACTGGCGGACCGGCCCGGTGCCGGACGCGCCCGTGCTCGGCGTGCCGGACGGCCCGTACCTGGAGCGGGCCGAACCGGCCGCGCTGCGCGTCTTCGAGGAGCGGGTGGAACGGCTGGAGCGGGCCGGTGCGACGGTGCGTCGGGTGTCGTTGTTCACCGACTTCGCCGAGATCATCCGGCAGTTGCAGACCGTGAACCGTTTCGAGCTGGCCCGCAGTCACGCCGACTGGTTCGCCCGGTTCGGCGGTCTGTACCGGCCGGAGACGGTGGCGAGCATCCGGGTCGGCCAGGGCGTGGCGGCCGAGGACCGGGCCGCCGCGCTGGACTTCCGGGAGCGGCTGCGCGAGCGGGTGGAGGCGGCGACCGCCGAAGCCGGGGTGGACCTGTGGTTGGCGCCCTCGGCGACCGGCGGTGCGCCGGAGGGCCTGCACAGCACCGGGGACGCGGTGATGTCGCTGCCGTGGAGCTTCCTCGGGCTGCCCGCGCTGAGCCTGCCGGCCGGCCGGACCGCGGCCGGGCTGCCGCTCGGCCTGCAGGTGGTCGGCGCGGCGGGTGGCGACGAGCGGCTGCTCGCCCAAGCTGCCGCGCTGGAAGGGACGTTGGACTGAAGGGCGTTGGACTGAAGGACATTGGGCTCAAGGGCGTTGGGCCGGCCCGCTGCGGGGGCTCGGCCACCGGCGGATCATCGGGGAACCGGCCGTCGTTGATCAGGTGATCGGATTCATTTCCGCGGGACTGGGGGTAACTGCCGCATGAAGATCGTCGAACTGCACGCACGGGCCATGGAGTTGGCCGCCGAGGTGGTGGACACCGTACGGCCGGACCAGCTGGACCTTCCCACCCCCTGCGCCGGCTGGACGCTGCGTCGGCTGCTGGAGCACTGCGCCGGCCAGCACCAGGGCTTCGCCGCGGCCGCCCGCGGCGCCGGGCCGGACCTCGCGCTGTTCGCGGACGCTCCGGTCGACGCGGACCCGGCGGGCGTCTTCCGCCGGACCGGCGTCGATCTCACCGCCGCCTTCCAGGAGGCGGCCGCCGTCGAGCGGGCGCTCTGGCTGCCCGAGATCCGCGACGGCGGCCCGTTCCCGTTCGCCCAGGCGGTGGGCTTCCACCTGCTCGACACCCTGGTGCACGGCTGGGACGTCGCCGCCGCGCTCGGCAGCCCGGACGCCCTGGTCGCGGCGGTGGACGGCGACGACGCCCTGGCCGACGCCCTCTCGGCGGTGACCGAGGCCGTCCCGAACACGCCGGAAGCCCGGGCGCCCGGCCGGGCCTTCCGCCCGGGCCTCGAACCCGGCGGCGGCGCCGGCCGGTTCGACCGCGCCCTGGCGCTGCTCGGCCGCGACCCGGCCTGGCGGGCCTCCTGACTAGGCCTTCCGCTCCCGCTTCTCGTCCGGGAAGCGCGGACCGCCGATCAGGAAGAACAGCGCAGCGGTCGGAAGGCCGAGCGAGGCGGCCAGCAACACGATGAACTGCCAGAACATCTTCCGCTCCTCGTCAGTCCCGGGTCGGTCGGACACCCGAAGGTGCTCCTAAACCCGACTGGCCCTGATTGGCTGAATTGTCCGGTCGCTATCCGACGGTATGGCTGAATCGCCCTTGATGCCACCGGACAACGGGCCCCGGCCCGCGCCACACCGACGCACGGGTCTGGGCGCGGGCCGGGGGCGGCGGCCACACTGTCGGGATGCAGCTACAGCTCGCAGGGGAAGCACGACGGCCCGACCGGGAGAGCGAGGACTTCGCGGCGGCCTCGCCGGAGGCGCTGGTCCTGCTGGACGGCGCGAGTTCGCCGGCCGGCCTGGAGTCCGGGTGCCGGCACGGAACGGCCTGGTACGTCCGCCGGCTGGGGGTGCACCTGCTCGCCCGGCTCACCGACCGCGTGGACCGCTCGATCGCCGAGTGCCTGGCCGATGCCATCGTGGAGACGGCCGCGCTGCACGGCGGCCGCTGCGACCTCGCCCACTCCAATACGCCCGCCGCGATGGTGGTCGCGGCTCGGCGGCACGGCGAGTCGCTGGAGTACCTGGTGCTCGGCGACTCGCTGCTGGTCCTGGAGTTCAAGGACGGCCCGCCGAAGGTGATCGGGGACAACCAGCGCTTCCCCGGCGGGGAGGGGCTGCGCCGCCAGGTCTGGGCGACCGTCCCGGGCTCGGTCGAGCGGACCGCGCTGCACCTGGAGTACGCGCTGGCCGTGCGCGCCGCCCGAAACCGGGACAGCGGGCCGTGGATCGCGGCCGCCAGCCCGCGTGCGGCCGAGCACGCCGAGACCGGCTTCGTCCGGTTGGACCGGCTGCACGCGCTGGCCGCGCTCACCGACGGCGCCTCGCGCTACACCGAGCGCTTCGGGCTCGGCAGTTGGGGCGATGTGCTGCGGCTGCTCGCGGAGTCCGGCCCGGGTGAGCTGATCGCCCAGGTCCGCGAGGTGGAACGGGCGGACGCCACCTGCGAGCGCTGGCCGCGCGGCAAGACCCACGACGACGCCTCGGCGCTCTACGCACTGCTGTAGCCGGGCCTACGGGTGGAGACGAAACGGCAGGAGGGCCGCAGGTCGGAACCTGCGGCCCTCTCGTCGCGACGGATCAGTGGGCGTCGGTGGGGATGGTGCCGAGGCGGCCGGCCGGGAGCTGATCAGGCACCTGATCGCCACCGAGCTGTCCGGGCGGACCCGGCTGACCGGTGAGTGGCAGCGGGCCATCGAGGAGGCCGTGGGCCGGGAGCGGGGTGGGACCGCGTAGCCGCCTCCGGTGCCGTCCGTCCGGGGCGGTCGTGACCGAGCACGCGGTCGCGGCCGCCCGCGGCCCGTTACGAGCGGCGCGGGATCCGGGCGGTCTGTGACAGCGACGCGCAGATGACGGAGGTGGCGGCCCACACCGGGGGGACTGTCCACGGGCTCCACCACATGAGCGCCAGCGAGACGGCGGCGGCCGCCAGCAGCGCGACGATGACCGGCAGCACCATGTCGCGCCGGTGCCGCCGCAGCTGCTCGCCGAGGACCTCTTCGACGATCTCGGCGACCCGGTCGTCGATGGTGTCCCCGTAGTGCACGAGGAACTGCTCGATGTCGTCGGTCCTGCCGGTCGGGCAGTCGCGGCCGGCGCTCGGGTGTCGATCGGTCATGTCTCCACAGTGCCGCACCGGGCGGGCCCGGGTCGGCAGCGTGAACCCACCGGCCGTCGGGGGGTAAACCCTACCCCCCGCTGGTGGGCTCTCCTCGCTGCTGACGCGTGGTCATGTTGGATAGCGTCCCCTCTGTCGGATCGAGGCGCGGACGGTGAGCCACTCACTGCCCGCACTGCCCACGAGAGCGGGACTGAAGCAGTTGACCGAGAACATCGCCGGCCGTGCCACCGGCAACGCCCGGACGGGCGCCCGGCCACCCCGCGAGGTGGTGCCGGGCAATCCGCTGCGCGCGCTGGCCTCCCCCGTGCTGTTGCGGGCGTCGATCCACCTGGTACTTGACGGTCTGGTGGCGTTGGCGGGACTGGCCGTGCTGGTCGTGCTGGTCGTCGCCGTCTGCCTGGCGCCGGCCGGCCTGGTGGGCCTGCCGCTCACGGTGGCGGCGGGGTGGGCGCTGTTCCGGCTGGCCGCCGTCGAGCGCGCCCGGTTCGCCGTGACCTGCGGGCTGGAGCTCGACGAGCTGCTGGCGCCGGTCTGTTCGTGGCGGTTGGCCAAGTCGCTGCAGTCGCTCGTCCACAACCCCTGCACCTGGCGGCTGATCGGCTACTTCGTCCTGCTGATGCCGGTGGCGGTGGTGACCGTGGTCGGGGTGGCGCTGGTCTGGGCCGTGCCGCTGACCCTGTTGCTGCTTCCGGCCTACTACCGGGGCCTGCCCGGCGGGCAGGCCCAGCTCGGGCCGTTCTTGGTGGATTCCCTGCCCCGGGCGCTGCTGGTCGCGGCGGTGGCGCTGCTGGTCGGCGCGGTCCTCTCCCCACTGATCGTCAAACTCCTGCTGGCGCTGGACACCGCACTGGCCGTCGCACTGCTCTCCCGGCCCCGCGGCATGGAACTGGAGCAGCGGGTCAACGATCTGACGGAGAGCCGAGCCCGGGTGATGGAGGCCGCCGAGGCGGAGCGCAAACGGATCGAGCGGGACCTGCACGACGGTGCCCAGCAACGGCTGGTGGCGATGTCGATCACCCTGGGCCGGGCCAGCTCGCGGTTGAAGAAGTCCGGTGACCACGAGACCAACAAGCTGGTCGAGGACGCCCGGCGGGAAACCCTCGGCACCATCGCCGAGTTGCGCAACCTGGCCCGTGGCCTGCACCCGCCGGTGCTGACCGACCGCGGCCTGGAGGCGGCGCTCTCCGCCGTCGCCGCGCTGGCTCCGGTGCCGGTGCGCCTTGACGTCCTGGTGGAGCCGCGCCCCTCCTCCACCATCGAGGCGGTCGCCTACTTCACGGTGACCGAGGCGCTCACCAATGTGGCCAAACATGCTCATGCGACCCGCGCTTGGGTGGAGATCCGGCGGGAGGGCGCCCGATTGGACGTTAAGGTCGGCGATGACGGGCGTGGCGGAGCCGACCTCGCGGCCGGCACGGGTCTGACTGGTCTGGCGGACCGGGTGTCCGGGGTGGACGGGCGGTTCCGGCTCAGCAGTCCGGTGGGTGGACCGACCGTGATCGAGGTGGAATTGCCATGCGGGTAGTGCTGGCCGAGGACTCCGCGCTGCTGCGCCAGGGCATCGAACTGCTGCTCAGCGAACAGGGGATCGAGGTGGTCGCCGCGGTCGGCGACGGGGAGCAACTCCTGCGCGCGGTGGCCGAACACCGGCCGGACGCCTGTGTGACGGACGTCCGGATGCCGCCCACCTTCCTGGACGAGGGCCTGCGCGCCGCACTGGCGGTACGCGCCCGCTGGCCGGAGACCGGCGTCCTGGTGCTCTCCCACTACGTCGAGGAGCGCTACGCCATCGACCTGGTCAACACCAATGACAACGGGGTCGGTTACCTGCTCAAGGACCGGGTATCGGACGCCGAGGAGTTCGTGGACGCGCTGCGCCGGGTCGCCGCGGGCGAGACGGTCCTCGACCCGGAGGTGGTCAAGCAGTTGCTGGCCGGCAGCCGGCAGCGGGATCCGCTGTCCACCCTGACGCCGCGCGAGCGGGAGGTCCTCACGGCCATGGCGGGGGGCCGTTCCAACGCCGGGATCGCGGCCGATCTGGTGATCGGCACGGCGGCGGTGGAGAAGTACATCCGCAGCATCTTCGTGAAATTCGATCTGCAGCAGGAGGCGGGAGACCACCGCCGCGTGCTCGCGGTTTTGCGCTACCTGGGAGCTTGAGATCAGTACCACACCGAAGATGCGCCGCGGATGCCTCCTCGTAGGGCTGGCCGTCCTCGTCGCGGTCGTCGCCGTGGCCAGTTGGGCCGTGGTCGCCTCGCTTCCGGCGCACCACCCGTACAGCGGCAACTGGCAGCAGGACGCGGCCGGCGCCGGCCAGGTGACGGTCCAGGCCGACGGGCTCGGTGTGACGCTGAGTCAGGACGGCTCCTCGCAGGTCACGGTGGCCATGAGCGGCAGCTACACGGGCCATGTCCCGCAGGTCTCCGTCACCCGGTCCGGGTCGGACGTCACGGTCACCGCTGGCTGCTCCAACGACTGCTCGGGGCACCTGCGGATCACGGTGCCGGCCGGCCTGGCCGCGCAGGTGAGCACCGGGGACGCCGGGATCCAGGCGAAGGGCCTGACCGGCCGGCTGGATCTGACCACCGGGCTGGGCGGGGTCGAGGTGGACCAGTCGTCCGGCCCGCTGACCGTGCGGAGCACGGACGGCGCGGTGACCCTCGCCGACAGCAGCGCCCCGAACGCCGAGGTCACCACCGACGGCGCGGTCAGCGGCTCCTTCACGGCGGCACCCGCCTCCCTGAAGGTCACCACGGGCTACGGCGGGGTCGACCTCAAGGTGCCTCACGACGCCACCTACCACGTCGACGCGCAGAGCTCCTGGTCGTCGCCGAGCGTCTCGCTGCCGAACACCGCCACGGACGCGCCGCACAGCGTGGTGGTGAAGACCGCGCGCGGCGACATCACGGTCCACTGAGCACGCCCGTGCCGCGAACGACGGTGGCGTCCCCGGGAGATCCCGGGGACGCCACCGTCGTTCGGACGGTCAGCCGGCGACCACCCCGGGGTACTCCGCGGCCATCCGGTCCGGCATCCCGGGGATCACCCCGAGCGAGGACCAGCGGTCGTAGGGCGACTCGACGGCCGGGTCGATCGGGATGTCGGCACCCAGCCGCTCGGCCGGCGCCCGCCGCTTGGGCGAGAAGTCGACCGCGACGACCGGGCCGTGGCCGCGCGCCTTGAGCACCGCGACGACGCCCAGGCCGATCGGGCCGAGGCCGAGCACCACGGCGACCGAACCCGGACCGGGCTCGCCCCGCCGGACCGCCCGGGCGGCGACCGGGAACGGCTCGCCGAAGCCGCCCGGAAAGGCCGGGGTGCAGCCGACGATCCCACCGCTCTGCGGGCCGAAGCCGATCGGCGGGCCGCAGACGGTGCTCCCGACCGGCAGGGCCCTCGGGGGCCGATTCCATGGACGTGGTCATGAGGGTTTCCTTCCGAAACGGGGTGTCGGGGGGTGGATCACGGATGCCGGGGTGAGTCCAGCGAGGAGGCGAAGTCGGCCAGCGCGGCGGTGACTTCGGCCGGTCGCTCCTGCCGGGTCCGGTGCCCGCAGCCGGGCAGGATCATCGTCCTGCGCAACTGCGGTGCCCACTGGCGCAGTTCGGCGTCCAGTCGGGCGTGGTCGGTGCCCTGGACGACGAAGTCGCGGTCGCCGGCCAGGTAGAGGGCCGGGACCTGGATCCGGGCCCGGTTCAGCGGCGCGGTGAGGTCCCGGTTGCACACGATTCGGGGGAGCAGCAGCATGAACACCCACGCACGACGGGCCAACCTCGTGGCCGCGGCGGCCGCCGCACTGGCAGCGATCACCCTCACCCTCGTCACGCCCGCCATCGCATCCGGAGTCAGCGCCGCCGTGCAGCCGCGGGCCGCTGCCGCCCCGGCCGACACCACCGGCACCACCACCCCGCCCGACAACAACGGCTGGGACTGACAGGTGGGTTATCCCTACCCCGGTTCGGTGGGCTGGCCACGTGTCCGGCCCGGCCGAACTGCTGTTGGCTGGAGGGCAGATGGTCGGTGCGGGGCGGCGCGGGTGCGCCGCCCCGCAGCGCCACCGCGAACCACCGGTGAAGGCCACCGGCCTTCCCGAGAACGAGGAGCGGAACGATCAATACCTCAAGCCGCACCGCCCGACGGTGCACCATGACGACCGGCGCCGGCGCGGTCGACCTCGCGGTGCCCTCGAGCACCGGCTACCGGATCGACGCCCACAGCAGCAGCTCCGCGCCGCAGATCGACCTGCCGAACTCCGACGGCGCGTCGGCCTCCCTCACCGTGGCCGCCTCCAACGGCGGCATCCACATCCACTGAGCGGGCACCACCGCCCCACGCCGACGACCAACGTTGGAGAAGAACCATGCGCCACCCCTCCTCACCCCTGCGCGCCCCGTTCGGCAAGGCCGGCGTCTGGGCCCTTGCGGGCGCCTCGGTCACGGCCGCGGCCACCGCCTGGTGGGTGACCGACTCCGCGCCGTACCCCTACGCGCAGCACCGACTGCTCGACCTGCCACTGCCGTTCCTGTCCTGGGAGCGGCTGGCCGAGCAGCTCCAGCCGCTGCCGGGCGAGCGGATGCTGGAGATCGGTCCCGGTACCGGGCTGCAGTCGCTCCAGGTGGCGCCCCGGCTCGGCGCCGACGGCCGGCTGGACATCGTCGACATCCAGCAGGAGATGCTCGACCACGTGATGCGCCGGGCCGCCGGATCCGGCCTCGACACCATCGTCCCCACCCTGGCCGACGCGCGCGAACTCCCCTTCGACGACGCCACGTTCGACGCCGCCTACCTGGTCACCGCGCTGGGCGAGATCCCGGACGTCCCCGCCGCCCTGAGCGAGCTGCGCCGGGTCCTCAAGCCGACCGGTCGCCTGGTCGTCGGCGAGTTCTTCGACCGCCACCAGATCCGCCCGGCGACCCTGGCCCGGCACGCCAACGCCGTCGGCCTGCACGTCATCCGGCAGTCCGGACCGGCCCTGGCCTACTTCGCGCTGCTGCGGCCGTGCACCTCGGGCTCCGACGGCCGGCCGCACGCCGGTGCCGCGGACCGGTGTGCGGCCACCATCGACTCCTGATCGGGACTGGAGGACCGTCGTGAACAATCCCGGCATCCGGCGCGCGGCCGAGAGCGAGTGGGGCCTGCTCTACCGCCGGGCGCGCGCCCGGCTGCGGGCCAGGGGCGCCGCCGCACTGACCCTCACCGTGGTCTCCAGCTGCCTGGTGCTGCTGTTCGCGGCGGTCGACGAGTTCCCGAGCGGGGCGGCCTTCGTCTCCCGGATAGGCGTCGTCCGGGCCACCGAGCCGTGGGACGTCACGCTGCTGCGCTTCCCGGTCTCGATATTCGTGCCGGCCCTGGGCCTGCCGGTCTGGGGGGCGCTGGCCCAGGTGTTCGTGGTCTTCGCGATCGCCGAGCTGACCCTCGGCCCGTGGCGCACGCTCGCCGTCGGGTACGCCTGCTCGCTGGTGGGCACCTGCTACGCGCGCTTCGGGGTGTCCCGGCCGCCCGGCCACCTGCTCCACCTGCCCGCCGCGTTCGCCCAGGTCCGGGACACCGGGCCGTCGGCGGCCGTGATCGGGCTGGGCCTGCTGGTCGCCTGGCGGTTCGGGGCGCGCTGGACGGCGCTCGGCGTGGTGCTGCTGACGGCCGCGATCACGGCGGTGGACCCGGAGTTGGCGGGTTACGAACACATGGCCGCGCTGGTGACCGCCGCCCTGCTGCTGCTCGCGGACGGGGTCGCCCGCCGGCTGGCCGCCCGCGGTGCGCACGGCTCCGCCGCCGTGGCACCCCAGCCGCGGTGACCTGACCGGCGACCGGGGCTGCGACGCTCACGCCCGGCCGGCCGGCTCGCCCCGACCGCGCAGGCACCACTCGAGCACCGCCATGGCGCTGTGCAACTTGTGACCGGCCTGCCGGAACGCGATGCCGGACGGGCCGTCGAGCACATCGGCGGTGACCTCCTCGCCGCGGTGGGCGGGCAGGTCGTGCATGAAGACCGCCGCCGGGTAGCGGGCCATCAGCTCGGCGTTGACCTGGAAGGGCGCGAAGACCTCCCGCCAGTTCGGGTCGGGCTTGCTGGTGCCGGTGGTCTGCCGGCGGGTGGTGTAGACGACGTCGACCCGGTCGGGGCAGGTGGGCCAGGTCGTGCCGCGCGGAGATCACTGGCAGCGTGTCAGGGTCATCCAGTGAGTTCTTTGGCGCGATTGGGGCCCGGACCGGTCGTACCGGTCCGGGCCTCTGCGTCGTGGGGTCAGCGTCCCAGGGTGGTGTCGGCCGGGATGGTGCCGAGGCGGCCGGCCTGGAAGTCCTCCATGGCCTGCTGGAGCTCGCGGTGGCTGTTCATCACGAACGGGCCGTACCAGGCGACCGGCTCGCGGATCGGCAGGCCGCCGAGGAGGACGACCTCGAAGTTGGCGCTGCGCGAGTCCGGCTGCTTCTCGTCGGCGCGGATGGTGATCGAGTCGCCGTCGCCGAAGACGACGGCCTGGCCCATGTGGAACGGGCGCCGCTCCGTGCCGGCCGAGCCGCTGCCGGCCAGGCCGTAGGCGAGGGCGTTGAAGTCCGAGCGCCAGGGCAGGGTGACCTGGGCGCCGGGGTTGACCGACGCGTGGATCATCGTGATCGGGGTGTGGGTGGCGCCCGGGCCCTGGTGGCCGTCGATCTCGCCGGCGATCACCCGGAGCAGCGCGCCGCCGTCCTCGGAGCCGAGGAGCTTGACGCTGCCGCCGCGGATGTCCTGGTACTTCGGGGCGATCATCTTGTCCGAGGCGGGCAGGTTGACCCACAGCTGGAGGCCGTGGAACAGGCCGCCGGACATCACCAGCGACTCCGGCGGGGTCTCGATGTGCAGCAGACCGGAGCCGGCCGTCATCCACTGGGTGTCGCCGTCGGTGATGACGCCACCGCCGCCGTGCGAGTCCTGGTGGATGAAGGTGCCGTCGATGATGTAGGTGACCGTCTCGAAGCCCCGGTGCGGGTGCCAGGGGGTGCCCTTGGGCTCGCCGGCCGCGTAGTCCACCTCGCCCATCTGGTCCATCATGATGAACGGGTCGAGGTACTTGGTGTTGATCTTGGCGAAGGCGCGGCGGACGGGGAAGCCCTCGCCCTCGTAGCCCTCGGGCGCGGTGGCCACGGTGAGGACGGGCCGGGCGCTCGCGACGGCCGGGTCCGGCGTGGTGACACGCGGAAGGGTCAGCGGGTTGTCGACGGTCACGGCGGGCATGTCGGCCTCCTTCGGGGGGTCTCTGGCCTACGTCCACGAGGATAGTTCAATCCTCAACAACAAGCAAGTTGAAAATTGAACTACGTAGCGACAGAGGAGCCCGGGGGCTCCTCTCCAGGATGGGTCAGCGCCGCGCGTCGCGCATCGCGTGGGGCGGCTCGGTCGTCAGCCGTACATCCGGCGCATGGTGAAGTCGACCATCTGCTCGACCGCCTTGGCGTCGAACACCATCCGGTGCTCGCCCTCCATGTCCAGCGCGAAGCCGTAGCCCGTCGGCAGCAGGTCCAGGACCTCGGCGCCGGTGACGGTGAAGTGCTTGGAGTCCTTGCCGGCGTAGCGGCGCAGCTCCTTGAGCGAGCTGAACATCGGGATCACCGGCGTCGGGGTGTTGTGCAGCGCGAGGAAACCGGGGCGGTCGCCGCGCGGGCAGTGCACCTTCGAGGTGATGAAGATCGCCTGGAAGTCCTCGACCGCCATCGAGCCGGTGGTGAAGGCCCGGACGGCGTCCGCCAGCGACGGCGGGGAGGGTTCGGGGTACAGCGACTGCTGGGACGCCTGCCCCTGTGCGCCGTACGCGTCGGGTCCGGGCATGCCGCTCATGCCCGGCTGCGGACCCGCCTGCTGCTGGTAGGGGTCACCCGGGTATGCGTTCTGGTCATATCCGTACACACGGACAGGCTAGCGGGAGCGCACCCGCCCGCGCTGGCGCCGATCCTGACAAGGAGTGGTCGTCCCGGCTTGTGGGACGTGACCACGTTCATAGGTGATTCATCCCCAGGGGCTTGCCCAAGTTACCGCTGGGTAGCATCATGATGCCTACTGGTGGGTACGGGGCGCCCGAAACGAGGCGGTCACCCGGAAGCGACGAACCGGAGAAAACAGGCCATGGGTCACTACAAGTCCAACCTGCGGGACGTGGAGTTCAACCTCTTCGAGGTGTTCGGTCGCGACCAGGTGTACGGCACCGGACCGTTCGCCGACATGGACGTCGAGACCGCGAAGAACATCCTGAGCGAGATCTCGCGCCTCGCCGAGAACGACCTCGCCGCGTCCTTCGTCGACGCCGACCGCAACCCGCCGGTCTTCGACCCGGAGACCAACACCGCCCCGATCCCGGCCACGTTCAAGAAGAGCTACCAGACCTTCATGGACGCCGAGTGGTGGCGCCTGGGCATCCCGGAGTCGATCGGCGGCCAGGTCACCCCGAACTCGCTGATCTGGGCCTTCGCCGAGCAGATCCTGGGCTCCAACCCGGCCATCTGGATGTACTCCTCCGGCCCGGCCTTCGCCGGCGTCATCGCCGAGGAGGGCACCGAGGAGCAGCTCGAGGTCGCCAAGCGGATGACCGACCGCCTGTGGGGCTCCACCATGGTCCTCACCGAGCCCGACGCGGGCTCCGACGTGGGCGCCGGCCGCACCAAGGCGATCAAGCAGGAGGACGGCTCCTGGCACATCGAGGGTGTGAAGCGCTTCATCACCTCGGGCGAGCACGACATGTCCGAGAACATCATCCACATGGTGCTGGCCCGCCCCGAGGGCGGTAAGCCGGGCACCAAGGGCCTGGGCCTGTTCATCGTCCCCAAGTTCGACTTCGACTGGGAGACCGGCGAGCTCGGCGAGCGCAACGGCGTCTACGCCACCAACGTCGAGCACAAGATGGGCCTCAAGGCCTCGAACACCTGCGAGATGACCTTCGGTGCCAAGCACCCCGCCAAGGGCTGGCTGCTCGGCGAGAAGGTCGACGGCATCCGCCAGATGTTCAAGATCATCGAGTTCGCCCGCATGATGGTCGGCACGAAGGCCATCGCCACCCTCTCCACCGGCTACCTGAACGCCCTGGAGTACGCCAAGGAGCGCGTGCAGGGCGCCGACATCTCGCAGTTCCTGGACAAGACCGCCCCGCGCGTCACCATCACCCACCACCCGGACGTGCGCCGCTCGCTGCTGACCCAGAAGGCCTACGCCGAGGGCATGCGCGCGCTGGTCCTGTTCACCGCGTCCACCCAGGACGACATGATGGCCGCCAAGCTGCGCGGCGAGCGGGACGAGGCCGCCGAGCGCCTCAACGACCTGCTCCTGCCGATCGTCAAGGGCTACGGCTCGGAGAAGTCCTACGAGCAGCTCGCCCAGTCCCTGCAGACCTTCGGTGGCTCCGGCTACCTGCAGGAGTACCCGATCGAGCAGTACATCCGCGACGCCAAGATCGACACCCTGTACGAGGGCACCACGGCGATCCAGGGCCAGGACTTCTTCTTCCGCAAGATCGTCAAGGACGGCGGCCAGGCGCTGACCGCCCTGAACGAGCAGATCCAGAAGTTCCTCGGCTCGGAGGAGGGCGGCGACGCCCTGGCCGCCGAGCGCAAGCTGCTCGCCACGGCCGCCGGTGACCTGGAGGCCATCATCGGCAAGCTGCTCGCCGACCTCTCCTCGGTCGAGCAGGACGTCAAGAACATGTACAAGGTGGGCCTCAACACCACCCGCCTGCTGATGGTCTCCGGCGACGTCGTGGTCGGCTGGCTGCTGCTGCGTCAGGCCGCGGTGGCCCTGGCCAAGCTGGAGGCCGGCGCCTCCGAGAAGGACGTGCCGTTCTACCAGGGCAAGGTCGCGGCGGCCCGCTTCTTCGCCAAGAACATCCTCCCGACCGTCGCTCCGCAGCGGGCGATCGCCGAGGGCATCGACAACGAGATCATGGAGCTGGCGGAGGAGGCCTTCTAGGCCGCGCCCACCCGCCGCCCGCCACCACCCTTCCTGGGACGCTCCCCCAGCCTCCGGCTGGGGGGACCCCCACCGCGCGGCACCTCTTTGACCGCCTGACGAAACCCTCACACCGAAGGGCCCGGCTGCCACCGGGCCCT
This sequence comes from Kitasatospora sp. NPDC058190, assembly GCF_042883685.1. Classification (NCBI taxonomy): domain Bacteria; kingdom Bacillati; phylum Actinomycetota; class Actinomycetes; order Kitasatosporales; family Streptomycetaceae; genus Kitasatospora; species Kitasatospora sp. NPDC058190. The sequence goes on along the minus strand of NZ_JBHVVI010000021.1, from coordinate 1,515 downwards.
TCGGTGTTCTCCATGCGCTCCGTAGTGCCCCGGACAGCGGGGAGTTGGGGGCGTGCGGATGCCGGGTGTGCCCGGGTTCCGCACGGATGAGCTTCCGAATGCCATGTCCGTGTACGGGCATATGCTCAAGGTGCGAAGCCGACTCCCCATCCGGCTTCGGCCCTCCCTCGACCCAGGAGCAGTATGTCGACCGCCGCCCGACGGGCATTCTTCGACCGGACGCACACCGACGATCTGATCGCGTTCCTCGGCACTTCGCCGTCCCCGTACCACGCGGTCGCGAGCGCCGCCGAGCGCCTGGAGAAGGCGGGGTTCCGTCAGGTCGCCGAGACGGACGCCTGGGACGGGGCGGCCGGGGGGCGCTTCCTGATCCGCGCCGGCGCGCTGATCGCCTGGTACCTGCCGGAGGGGGCCGGCCCGGAGACGCCGTTCCGCATCGTCGGCACCCACACCGACTCGCCCAACCTGCGCGTCAAGCCGCTGCCGGACACCGGTTCGGCGGGCTGGCGGCAGGTCGCGGTGGAGATCTACGGCGGGGTGCCGCTGAACACCTGGCTCGACCGTGACCTCGGCCTGTCCGGCAGACTCGCGCTCAAGGACGGCAGCGCGCGGCTCGTCCAGCTGGACGAGCCGCTGCTGCGTGTCCCCCAGCTCGCCATCCACCTGGACCGCCAGGTCAACGACGGCATGAAGCTCGACCGGCAGCGCCACGTCACCCCGATCTGGGGCCTCGGCCCGGTGGACGAGGGCTCGCTGATCGGCTACGTCGCCGAGCGGGCCGGCCTGGCCGTCGAGGACGTGGTCGGCTGGGACCTCATGACCCACGACGTCCAGCCCGCCTCCTACCTGGGCCGCGACCGGGAGCTGCTGGCCGCCCCGCGGCTGGACAACCTGCTGTCGGTGCACGCGGCCACCGCCGCGCTCGCTGCCGTCGCCACCGCGGCCGCCGAGGGCACCGTCGAGCTGCCGTACATCCCGGTACTGGCCGCCTTCGACCACGAGGAGACCGGCAGCGAGTCCGACACCGGCGCCCAGAGCCCGCTGCTCGGCAACGTGATCGACCGGACGATCCACGCCCGTGGCGGCAACCCGGAGGACCGCGCCCGGGCGCTGGCCGGCACCGTCTGCCTCTCCTCGGACATGGGCCACGCCGTCCACCCGAACTACACCGAGCGGCACGACCCGGGCCACCACCCGATGCCGAACGGCGGGCCGATCCTCAAGGTCAACGTCAACAACCGCTACGCGACCGACGGCGTCGGCCGGGCGGTGTTCGCGGCCGCCTGCGAGAAGGCCGGCGTGCCGTGGCAGACCTTCGTGTCCAACAACGCCATGCCCTGCGGGACGACCATCGGCCCGATCACGGCGGCGCGGCTGGGCATCAAGACGGTGGACTGCGGCATCGCGGCGCTGTCCATGCACTCGGCGCGCGAGCTGTGCGGGGCGGAGGACCCGTACCTGCTGGCGAGCGCGATCAAGGCGTTCCTGGAGGGCTGAGGCTCCCGGTGAAGAGGG